>JADFZC010000001.1:0-38162 GCA_015232735.1 Oligoflexales bacterium
TTTTTTTTTTTTTTTTTATTTTCCTTACTTCAATTTCCAAGTCTGTCGCTTCTTGTTCTGTTTCATAATTTTCTTAGGAAGCCATAATACTACAAGATTCCACCAAGCATGGGTGAATCCAAAGTCGGAAGTAGAGCTGCTTATTCGACATGCGAAGAATGGAAAGCCATATAATGACTCTTGTTCGTAAAATACTAGAAAAAACAGGTAATTCTGGATATGATATCATAAATTAATATCAGTAAAAATTTTTTTATTTTTATTCATGACAATTATGCTAAAATGATTCGATGAAAGTTGTGTTATAAAATGGTTGTTTGATTTTGAACAATCTGAATATGCAAGAGGCATTCCTGAAAATAATGTGTACCAAGCGGATAATTGCTTTGTCTGTAAATAATAAGATAAAAATTATCACATTATTATTTGTGGCAGGGCATAAAAAATTCATTTTTAATATGAAGGATTGATAATGGTTGTTATGAAAGAGAAATCTACCAAATCAGAGTCGACTAGATCAACACCGACAAGAAAGAAAGTAACGGAACAGGCAAAAACACATACTGAAAGAGCAGCGCCGGTTAATGTCGTGGAGCATAGAACAAAAAGCGATACAGGCTCACAAAAGTATGTTCAGGAGCGCGTTGGTTCTTATAAAAAAGTCATGGTAAGCCCGGGTGAAAGACATAACTTGATTCAGTTTAATGCTTATTTGCTTGCTGAAAAAAGAGGATTCTGCAATGGAACCGAGCTTGATGACTGGCTTGAGGCTGAAAAGATAGTCGACAGGCAGTTGAACGATGCTGTTTGATTTCATTGCTCCACTAGGCTGTTTTAAGAGCCTGTTGAAAAAGCCGGGAATCAAGGCGCGAGGAGGAGGAAAACCGGAGTTTACGCGCTGGTAAATGAGGATTTTCCGACGACGAGCAACGCCGAGTCATGGTTTTTTCAACAGGCTCTAAGTCTATGTTGTTCTTGTGATGCTGAGTACGACAGAGGAGGATTGTTCCTTCTGCCAGCAGTAATGCTAATTTCTAATCCATCGGGTTTCCGGATAATTTTCAAAATGATCCTTGTTTATTTGACCAATAAGGACGCTTGCGAAAAGCTTTTCAGAGAGTGTTCTAGGTTTTTTGTTTTGTATTTTCAGGATTTTTTTTAATATTTTCATCATTTCCAGGTACCACTTGTGATTCATGAACATAGCCTATTAAAACCTAAATCAAAAGAAATTCAACAATTTTTTAAGGGAAAAGATCGCTGCTTTGTCAAGAGTTCCCGCCGTCATGCTTCACTTCGTTCAGCAGACTCGACAACAAACCCCCTATTTTTTTGACCGGAATCCTTACCTTATGCCATTCGACTAATATGACATCTATTGGATTTTTTGTGATGGTTTTCTGGTAGGAAATTCCTTTTTTCTTAGACACTCTGTTTCGTTGAAGAAGACAGGCTTATTAACACTGATAAGTTTATAGACAGAAACTCCATTGATTTTATTGCTAATATTGGTGGCATATTCATTGCACAATTCTTTTTTGGTCAAATTTGTGTTTTATGGGAGTACGTTAAATGGCCGATATAAAAATGAGAGATTTACTGAATGAAGTGAGAAGGCTCAGAAGCAATGAGATCTCAACGTCGAAAGTAAAAGTTCTCGATGAAATTGAAAGATATGTCATTTTAGCGATGGAATCAGATTCAAAGGTCAAGTGTTTCAGTTACTTTTCAAAAGCACAGAGCATGCTGGCCACCTTTATACCTACAAAACTTTTTGGATAAATAAAAAATACCTCATATTTTCATCTCATTACCATTTCTATATTATTTATATGGTGTCAATAAATTCATTATAAGCATGAATATTTTCAAAAATAAGTTAATACATCGTTAATATCTTTGCTAAATTTATATTTAATTGGAATTATTGAGAAAATATAATATTAGTGATATGACATAAAAATAGTATTGATTATTAATAATTATTAATGTAAATAAAGGCATATGTTGGTTCGGATTATGATTTATTTTTAAAATATATCCTGAAATCAAAGAGATACATTAATTATTATTAAGATGGGAGATTAATATGTTTAGGAAAATAATATATTTTCTAATTGTATTTGTAACACTTAACCTTTCAGGTTGTGGAAAAAACAAGAAATCATCGGACGATGATTCACAACAAACGCCTGAAAAGAAACTAACTGATACTCAAACGCTTGAACAAAAACAAAAAGAATGTGAAGCAAAAGATCAAAAACTTTTTAGATGGAATTCAACTACAGGTGTTTGCGAGTCGATAGGTACAGAAGTTCAACCTACACCGGCAAAGGTGGAAGATATGGTCGTTGTCGCACAGACAGGGGTAAGCTCTTCAATAAAGGAATTCTCCGTAGGAAACACCTATATCACAAAGAAGAGTGCCTCTTATCAGCAGGAGAGATTTATGATCCCTGTCACAAATAATGCTTCTCAGACAAGATGTGGAGTTCAGGCGGTGATAAGACATAAATATGCCGATGGGACTTCTTCAATTCCCCTGGCTTCGGAAATGGGAAGCGCTATGAGCAGTACAAAAACAGTTACATTTCCGAATGGAGCTACCGGACATGAATCAACCGGCGGAAAGTTTTGCCTGCAGCAGGGGCAGACAGGTTTCATTTTGGGAGTTCTTGATTCAAGTTACAATACTTCCGAACCCATATATGTGGAAGCTGTTTTGACAAGTGTTTTCGATTACTCGAGTCTGTCAAAAGTTATAACATCAACCCTTGTGGAATCAGCATCAGGGAAGGTCAGTTTTACACTTACCAATAGCAGCAGCGATCAAGTATTAATCAACAGCCCTGTCAGATATGTGTTGTTTAACAGCAACTCGACACCAGTTTATTGGGGATATCTTAAGAACACCGTGATAAAAAGCTTAAACAGTGGTGACAGCGTCACCCTGGATGACGATATTTCTTCGATAGGAGATCGCGGAATTGTTTCTGGGGAAGTTTTCGTTGACACATCCACTGTTCTTCCAGTTCCTCCTCCGTTTGTTGTCGTGCCTTAAGTAATCTATAAAACGAGAGATCATGTTGCGAAAGATGATGATGATTTAAGGTTGGATAGCATTAATGAGCGTACATTGTCCCAGGATCAAGCTGTCCTCGAACAGTGGTGGAAGGACAAAATTTTTCGATGGAAGGTGACATTCGCAACAAGTCCTCCGTATGACATTAAAAGATATTACAGTTCTTCCTTTATAAACTTCATTTAGGCATCTACTTTCTCAAGATGCTGTAAAATATGCCTGGTTGCTTGTTTTTGTTTCAACGTCTCGTTGTGTCATGCATTTATCGGGCCAGTTTTTTTTCCACACCTTTTCAATTGTATTAAAAATGAAAATAGGCTTGGGTTTTAAATGGTTCGACAGATAAAAAAAATAATTTTTTCCAGATAATTTAATTGTCATATCAATATTTGTTGTAGTCTTTTTGTAACATCTATGTAGCTAATTCACTTCTTTTTAATTTTTTACTTCGGTCAGAGTTGTATTTGTTACTGGATAGAGTGACTGGTGCAAAATGGGTAAGCAGCCTGTTCTTAAAGGCCAGCATACATGAGAAGGTATCAACATCTTTCAGTGTGGTGAGATGCGAAAATTTCACTTTTTTTTTAATGGCATAAATAGTATTCATCTCATGTAGTCCAAGAATTTTTATAAACATGGTTATCATTTGTCAAGTGATCTTGATGAGACGTTCATCATGCTTTCAAGAGGATTTATGTTATGAAGCACAATAAGATCCATTCTATTCTTCTTATCTCGTTTATCTACGGTGGATGCGGTCAAAAAAAAGATGAAGTTCAAGAAGAAAATAGAGATGCTGCCAAAAAAAATTCGGAGGTCTTGAGTTTTGATAGGGATCCATCGTTGCCCAGGACCGATTTTCCTTATGCTTCATGTGAAAGTGATCTTTGTCTTCCTGCTTGTCAGACGTCAATTGAGGGACTGGTATATTACATTATGTCCGATAAAAAATTTTATATCTGCAGCGGAGTCGGTGAGAAATGGATTCCATTCACCTTTCCGACTAAAGGTGACAAAGGTGACAAAGGCGACAAAGGCGACAAAGGTGATCCAGGTCCAAAAGGCGAAAAGGGGGAACAAGGTCCGCAGGGACCTCGGGGTGAAACAGGTCCGGAAGGTCCAAAGGGAGAAAAGGGCGATCCGGGACCCAAGGGACCTGAGGGAGATTCCGGACCTTTAGGCCCAATTGGACCTAAAGGTGACAAGGGAGATCCCGGTATCCAGGGCCCCAAGGGTGATAAGGGTGATAAAGGCGACAAAGGTGAATGCTGTCCGTCCGGTCCGCCTCCTAAATGTGAAAAAGGGGATAAAGGGGATAAAGGGGAAAAAGGAGACAAAGGAGACAAAGGGGATCCTGGGCCACAAGGTCCTAAGGGAGACACCGGACAAAAGGGATCTGATGGATACAGTTCTCTAATAAAAGTTGAGAAATTGTCAAAAGGCGGCAATGAGTGTCCGGAAGGTGGATATAGACTGATTTTCTATCTTGATTACAACCGTAATAAACAATTGGATATCGGCGAGGAGTATGATTCGGCAATTCTATGTTCTTCAGCTCCGGTTGAGCCGCCTCCTCAGAAGCCTGTTGTGGCGAAGGTTTCTGGTGGTGATGAGGATACCTGCGCTGTTCTTGAGGATGGTCGTGTGAAATGTTGGGGCAGCAATAAAGATGGAAAGCTTGGAGTGGGTGATACCCTTAACCGCGGAGAGAAAGCTTCCGATATGGGAACAAGACTTCCTCCGGTTGATCTTGGCAGTGACAAAAAGGCTGTTAGTGTTACAACCGGATATCTGCATTCATGTGCCATATTGTCTGACAATTCCCTGAAATGCTGGGGAAACAACGACCACGGTCAACTTGGACTTGGCGATACCCTTTCGCGTGGCGGCGCAAAAGACCAGATGGGCGATAAACTTCCAACAGTTGATCTTGGAAAAGGGAATATGGCAAAAATGGTTGTCACGGGCTTTTATCACACATGTGCGCTTTTGTACGATGGCGAGGTGAAATGTTGGGGTTATAACGGCTATGGTCAGCTTGGACTCGGTGATACAATTTCGAAAGGCGGAAAACCTGGTGAAATGGGAGATAACCTGAAGGCTGTGGATCTCGGAACCGGTGTCTACGCTGTAAGCATTACTGCTGGAAGCTATCACACATGTGTTGTCCTTAACAACGGAACGGTCAAGTGCTGGGGACATAACGGTTCTGGAGAACTTGGTCTTGAGGATACAAAGTATCGGGGAATAAATTCAGCTCAAATGGGCAACAACCTTCCCCAAGTCAATCTTTAGGTAAACGTAAACAAAATCAGGAGAGGTTTAAAGCCTCTCCTGATTCAACACCCGGTCCTTCAGGGCCGGGGCTTACCAAAGCCGGCCCGCGGCGGATTCAATCAATGATTGACACGCAGTCTATGTTAAACCACACCGTGATCCATCATGGCATTAACGACTTTCAGGAATCCGGCAATATTGGCGCCGGCTACATAGTCGTGACCGAAGCCATATTCCTTAGCTGCGTTAAGAGCGTTGTCATGAATGCTCTTCATAATACGTCTGAGATGACCGTCTACTTCGTCTCTTGTCCAGGAAACTCTCATGCTGTTCTGGCTCATTTCAAGAGCGGAGACAGAAACACCGCCGGCGTTTGCTGCTTTACCGGGGCCATAAAGAACCTGTTTTTCGCGGAATACGTTAACTGCTTCCGGTGTCGATGGCATATTCGCACCTTCGGAAACAACGTACACGCCGTTGTTGACGAGGTTTTGAGCGTCCTTGCCGTTGATTTCGTTCTGTGTTGCGGATGGGAATGCGCAGTGTGCCTTGTGGTTCCACAGCGGATTGCAGTCTGCCGATGCGTTGACCGCAGTGTAGACAGCCTTGGAATACTTGTTGACATATTCCTGGATGCGAGCGCGTTTTACGTTCTTGAGCTGCATCACATGGTCAAGTTTTTCCCTATTGATTCCCTCTTCATCATAAATGTAACCGGAGGAGTCGGACATTGTTACGACCTTTGCACCGAGCTGGATGAGCTTTTCTACGGTATACTGGGAAACGTTTCCGGATCCGGACACAAGACATACCTTGCCTTTGAAATCTTCCCGTCGTGTCGAAAGCATGTTTTCTGCAAAATATACGGAACCATAACCTGTGGCTTCAGGTCTGATCAGGGAGCCGCCCCAGCCGATGCTTTTGCCGGTCAGAACACCTGTGAATTCATTTGCAAGTTTCTTGTACATTCCAAAAAGGTAACCGATTTCCCTGCCGCCCACACCGATGTCGCCTGCTGGAACATCGGTATCTGCACCGACATATCTCCATAACTCGGTCATAAAAGATTGACAGAAGCGCATTACTTCATTGTCACTCTTTCCTTTTGGATCGAAATCGGAGCCCCCTTTACCACCACCTATCGGAAGAGTTGTCAGAGCGTTCTTGAAGATTTGCTCGAAAGCGAGGAACTTGAGGATACTCAGGTTTACCGACGGATGGAAGCGCAGACCTCCCTTGTATGGACCGATTGCATTGTTCATCTGAATCCTGAAACCTCTGTTGACCTGCACGTTTCCCTTGTCGTCAACCCATGGCACTCTAAACTGCAGTACCCGGTCCGGCTCAACAATTCTTTCCATGATTCTTGCTTTCATGTATTGCGGATTGCGCTCGAGAACCGGTATTACGGATTCCGTAACTTCAAGAACAGCCTGCTGAAACTCCGGCTGATGCGGATCTTTGGTATCCAATAGAGCTTTTACATCCTTGAGGATACTGTGGTTGCTTTTCATAGACATAGAATTACCTCCAAAATTATCATTTGTAAAAAAAGCACCCCGTGGTCTTTTCTCCCGTTGATTCAAAAAGTAACGAGTAATCTGTTGTCACGCGGTGAGTAGGTCTGAATCCAAAAAAAATATTTTCATTACCATGTCCCTTTTTCCGGGATATGAAGATGTTTTCAAAACGGTTGTCATAGTCAATAAGTGTGGAACAAATGCCCTTTGGGAGTTTTGGGATGATGGTGCGGCATTGAATGCATGTTGCAGGTATCCCTGACGTTTGTCCGGATATCTTTATATTTTCAGATGAAAACGCATCGAATGCCATTTGAAATATTGCCCGCCTTTTATGACTTTTAACCGTTAATACACTCTTCTCTTAACTCATTAAAGGTTTTGAAAACTAAAATACCCAACGTTTGATAAAACGCAAGAAGAGAATAAATTTTGGCTGGCCAGTTTAAAAAATCGGGAGTTATTCCCCAATGCAGCTGAGATTCGTGTTTTTGCTGTAACCACCTTTATTATTGATAACTTAAAGAAATTTGCAGGCAATGCGGTATCTCAAGCTTGTGTTTTCGTAAAGCGGCACTTACATCATAAAAATTTAATGACTTGGTGACAGCTTTTGTTTGCATTAATGCAAAGGTAGTAATATAAGTGAAAAAAACCAAAGCGTGCCTACTACTTGTGATATTTTCATACGAAAGCTGATCGTTTCACGATGTGGTTTTTTATTGAAAGATACCAGCGGATGGTTATAAAGGTTAGCGTTATTCAGTTTGAGTAATTTCTGGTACTTTTTGCACCAGTGACCGAATAGTTTATTTCGTCTTACGAAAGGGACAATGAATGTTAGATACCGTATCATTGGCGAAAATTGATAAGGAAAAAAGCAATCTTATTAAAGCGCTTCAATTCGTCCAGGAGAAAGAGGGATATGTTTCGGACGACTCGTTAAAGGAGATCGCCGACTATTTCTCGATTCCTGAAGTGGAAGTTGAGGGGGTTGTGAGCTTTTACGCGCAATTCAAAAGAATTAAACCCGGCAGATTTAAAATCAGTGTTTGTGACGGAACAGCATGCCATATCAAAGGTGCTTCACTCATCAGCAACTGGATATCCGATGCTCTTGAAATCAAGAGCGGCGAAACCGACAAGGATGGATTGTTTTCCCTGGAAACAGTCGCCTGTCTCGGATGCTGCAGTCTGGCGCCGGTTATGAGCATAAATGGGAAGGTGTTTGGAAATCTGGACAGAAAACAGCTTGTGAAAGTCCTTCGGAACTATAAAAAGGAGGCCGTTAAGTGAAAATATCTAGAATCAAAGTTGGAATGGGCAGCTGCGGACTGGCAGCCGGTGCAGGAGAGGTTTGTGATTTTCTGGCGCAGCATATTAAGGACATTCCTATCGTCGGTGTAGGCTGCATAGGTCACTGCTATGCCGAGCCGATTGTGGAAGTTGAAACAGATACTGGTTCCCATTATTACGCGAAGGTGGCGCCAAAAAAAGAATTTGTTGATAAAATTTTAAGTGGTGACACATCAGGCACCATGGTCTTTCAGGAGAAGCGACTGTCTAAAGAGCTTCTCAAAGTCACAAAACTGGCAGGGAAGATAGATCCTGTCTCCCTTCAGGAATATATTGACAATGGTGGTTACAAGGCTCTTGAGAAGGCCAAGTCCATGGCCAGGGATGCGATTGTCGAAGAGGTGAAAAAATCGGGTCTCAGGGGACGCGGAGGCGGTGGTTTCCCGACAGGACTCAAGTGGAGTTTTATCGCATCGAAGAACTCCAAGGAAAAGGTAATCATCTGCAATGCGGACGAGGGTGATCCCGGGGCGTTTATGGACCGTTCCCTTATGGAATCGATACCTCATCAGGTGCTGGAAGGGATGCTGATAACGGCTCTTGCAACGGATGCCACGCAAATTTACATATATTGCAGGGCTGAATATCCGCTTGCAATAAAGAATTTGAAAATTGCAATTGAGCAGATCGAAAAAAACGGCATTAACAAGTTCAAGGACAGGACTGTCCCCATAAGAATCAAGGAGGGCGCTGGAGCGTTTGTCTGCGGCGAGGAAACGGCCCTAATAGCATCTCTAGAAGGGGGAAGGGGAACTCCGAGGCTCAGGCCACCGTATCCTGCGGATCAAGGTTTCAAGGGGTATCCTACAAGCGTTAACAACGTCGAGACATTCGCGAATGTACCTGTGATAATTCTTGAGGGTGGTGATGCGTATGCCTCTGTGGGAACCGAGAAGAGCAAGGGAACGAAACTCTTTGCACTAGCCGGTGACCTTCAGAATCCCGGGCTTGTTGAGGTTCCGATGGGCGTAACGCTTGGAGAGGTTGTATACGATATCGGCGGATCTCCCAAAGGCAGCGTCAAGGCTGTCCAGACAGGAGGACCAAGCGGAGGGTGCATCCCTGAAAATCTGTTTGATACCCCAATCGACTATGATTCGCTTAAATCCCTGGGGGCAATAATGGGATCTGGCGGTTTGATAGCAATTGGAAAAAACAGGTGCATGGTCGAGACGGCAAGATATTTTCTTGAATTTACTGCGCGTGAAAGTTGCGGAAAATGCACCTTCTGCCGGATCGGCACAAAGAGGATGCTTGAGATTCTGGAGAGGATCACAAAGGGCGAGGGGCAGCTGAGCGATCTCGATTTGTTGGCGGATCTTGGCAACAAGATTGTGAAAGGTTCTCTGTGCGGCCTTGGACAGACTGCACCCAACCCGGTACTGGCGACGTTGAGGTACTACAGGGATGAATATTTAAAGCATGTTGTGGATCATCAGTGCGAAGCCAGGGAGTGCAATGCCCTCGTGGATATTGTGATAGATCATGAAAAATGCATTGAGTGCAAGTTGTGTATCAAAACGTGCCCGGTCAGTGCAATTTCTGAAACCTATACTGTAAATAATTCTGTCTGTACAAGATGCAACAGCTGCATAGAGGTATGCGCCAAAAAGGCCATCTATAGAGATGCCAGAGGAGGTCATCATGGATAAAATTCGTGTAAAAATAGACGGCAGGGAGTTCGAGGCCGCACCGGGAAGGAGCATACTTGATATTGCCAGATCGGGGGGGATAGAGATTCCAACTCTCTGCTATCATGAGAAGATATCAAAGACAACATCGTGTTTCGTCTGTCTTGTAAAAGATAAAAAATCCGGAAGATTTCTTCCAAGCTGCTCGTATGAGGCTACAGACGGAATGGACCTTGAGTCAAGTACTGACGAGGTCCATACAATGCGCAGGACTGCCTTTGACCTTCTCCTTTCAGAGCATACAGGCGATTGCGAGGCTCCGTGCACCATAGCATGTCCTGCGCACGCCAAGGTCGAAGAGTATGTAAGAGAAGGAAAAAAGGGCAACTATCTCGAAGCGCTCAAGATCATAAAGGAGAGGGTACCTCTTCCAATGTCTATCGGCAGGGTATGCCCGCGTTTTTGTGAAAAGGACTGCAGGCGAAATGTAACAGATAAAAATGAGCCTGTTGCAATAAATGACTTTAAGAGAATTGCTGCGGATCTTCATTATGAAACCTTTATGGAAGACCTGCCAAAACTTGGAGAGAAAAAAGTTGCGGTTGTAGGCGCGGGGCCTGCAGGGCTTTCCGTGGCATATTTTTTAAGACTAAACGGTATCAGCTCTGATCTTTACGAGAAGATGCCGGAAGCTGGCGGCATGCTGCGTTACGGAATACCGGAGTACAGGCTGCCAAAGGCGATTGTCGACAAGGAAATAGCTCACTTTAAAAAGATGGGAGGAATTCAGATCCTCTATAATAAGGAGCTTGGAAAGGATATCTCCATCGATGAATTGACGAAAAAATATGATGCCGTAGCGATAACGGTCGGCTCGTGGAATCCAAGTTCAATGCAAACTGAAGGGGAGGAACTTTCAGAGGGCGGAATAAGATGGCTTGAGAAGATTGCCCGTGATGGGTGGAAAGGGAAGAATCCCGGCAAGACAGTGGTAATAGGAGGCGGAAATACCGCTATGGACTGTGTCCGTACGGCTGTCCGCCTCGGCAGCAAGGATGTTACATGCTGCTACAGGCGCACAGAGCATGAAATGCCGGCTGAGAAAATCGAGGTTGAAGAGGCAAGGGAAGAGGGTGTCAAGTTTGAATTTTTGACCGCCCCATTGAAACTCAGAGAGGAGAAGGGCAGAAAGATTCTCACCTGCCAGAAGATGAGACTTGGTGAACCCGATGCTTCAGGGCGAAGGCGTCCTGTGGTAATCGAGGGTTCGGAATTTGATATCGAGGCGGATCTGGTCATTTCGGCGATAGGCCAGAAGACAGTGGTTCCAAGTGGAGTTAAGAGCAATAAGTGGGGAGATGTCGAGGTCAGCAGGCAGGATTATTCGGTTGACGGAAAGATTTTTGCTGCCGGTGACTGTGTAACGGGTCCGGCTTCGGTTGTCGAGGCTGTAGCGGCAGGCAGAATTGTGGCATGCGGTATTCAGAGCCATTTTGAAGGCAGAAGGTACAAGAATGAATATGAAATAAATGTCTCAAGGGGAAGCTGGGGATCTCTGGCGAAGAATGATCTTGTCTTTTTGAAAGAGCCTGTGGAATCAAAAAGGGAAAAGCAGGTGCTGATACCTATCGCTGAACGTATGACGACTTTCAAGGAAGTGGCAAAAACCTTCACGAGCCAGCAGATAGAGCGTGAGGGACAGCGCTGCTTTGAGTGCAGCTGTACGGCAAAAGGTGACTGCAAACTTAAGCAACATTCGGAAGAATATGGCGCAAGTCCTGACAAGATCAAAGGCGAGAAGAGGAAGCATGGCTATGACACTCGTCACTCAAGTATAATCCTTGACAGAGGCAAATGTATCAAGTGCGGTATTTGCGTTAAGCTCTGCAAAGAGGTTGTTTCAAAGTCACTTCTCGGATTCAAACAGCGCGGCTATGAGGTAAATGTCGGGGTTGCTTTCAACCGTCCGCTTCCTGAAAGCTGTACAAGTTGCGGGGAGTGCGTAAGAGGCTGTCCAATGGGTGCGCTTGACTGGAAGGTTAAAAACTAGTGGGCCATAACGCAAATTCCCTGTAATAATTAGTCGCTGGTGCTTTCAGCGCCAGCGACGTATCCTGGCAAGCGAAGCTTGCATAGGATCTGTCGCGGGTCAACCTCGATCTTTCTTCGACCACACTGGATATTTCATTTCCTCTGTCTAATTCTAAGCCACTCTTTTCTTCATTTGGTATTGCTTTTTCATCATTTGCCTTAAATTTAGACCAAAGATAGACGAGTATCCTGCCGAGAGTGTTGCCTCGTCGCTCTTCATTCTGCTTTTCCCCAGTTGACCATCACTTTTTCTTCATTTGGTATTGCTTTTTCATCATTTGCCTTAAATTTAGACCAAAGATAGACGAGTATCCTGCCGAGAGTGTTGCCTCGTCGCTCTTATTTGAGCCCACACCCACGCCGATGTATACGAACAAGGCCCACGCGGTTCATGTACACGACAACGATATTTTTATAATATTTAATTTTATGGTCCACTGATCCGTAGATTTACTTTTTTAAATGTTAAGGTCATTAAATTTCATCGTCCTTCCTTGAAAAAATGGGGACTTCCCCCATATTGTAAAATAATCATATTAATCATATAATTTATGGCAAAGTTACTGACTTAATTTTATTGGGTATATTGCAAGGGGTATTTATGTCTAAAAAAATCTTTGCACTTGTTTGTACATATAGAAAAGACCGGACAATAGACAAGGCTATCGATGAAATCCTGAAGGGTCCCATTTCCCAGGGGGCTGAGGTTAACAAGGTTTACCTTCTTGATAAAAAAATTGAATTTTGTCACAATTGTCGGTCATGTACACAAAAAGAGGGGATGGTCAGGGGGAAGTGCGTCCTCAGCGATGACATGGACAGGGTTCTCACGGATATGGAAAGGGCGGATGTAATTGTTTTTGCGGCTCCTGTAAACTATTACAATGTAAATGCACTTACACGAAGGTTCATTGAGCGTCTCATATGTTATACCTACTGGCCATGGGGTTCAAGGGGCGGCCCTTTGCCGAGATTGAGAGTCCTTGAAAAAGATGCCTATATAGTGGTTTCATCGGCGGCACCGGGATTTCTTATTCCATTTATGACTGGAGCTACAAGGGTTTTAAAGATAGCAGCAGGGTCTTTCGGGGCAAGGGTGGCCGGTACGTTATATCTGGGACTTGCCGCACAGAGTGAAAATCAGCCGCTTTCAAATGGACAAATCAGAAGTGCCAGAAATTTGGGTAAAAAGATTATGTCCCATAAAAGCGGGATGGAATGACCGGGAAATTGGAAGTCAGTGACATATTCCCGGTGAGGGATTCGGGTTTTCGGAGATGAAGTCCTATTTTCCAAATTGAGGGTGAAGCCTGATAGTCTGTTCAAACTTCTTGATATGGCCTCTGTCAAGTCCAAGCGGATACCTGGACTGGCTTCTTTCCCATTTTTCGAGCCACCTTTGGTCAAGAAACGGGTAAATAAAATCGTCTTTGGACTTATGGGTTAGCGCAATTGTCGTATCAATTTTAGGGCCTGTCGGTATTCCCTTCCCGACAAAAAAACCTGCCGCAAGAAGTGCGCATCTCACTGCTGTCGATGTGGTATAGGTGTAAAGTTCGACAGGAATATTCCTGACAATGCCGTAGAGGTCGGCAAATACCTCCATACCCCAGAGATGGGCGTCTGTTTTTGATGAAAACATGTCGTAAAATATTATTTCCGGCAGGGGTGCACGGTGCATTTCAAGGCGGAAGTCCCCTTCCAGAAGAGTCCAGCTGATATTGTGGGAATTTGATTTGTAAAAGCTTTTTTTAAGCAATATATGGGGACCCGGATGACGAAGATGTATAAAATGGGAAACATTCAATAGCCCAAGTCTTAGTGAATTCAGGTCGTTTTCAAAACTGACGATATGAAGCGGCCTGAGGTTCCCCTTGAAGTTATCAGCACATTTTTCGTAAGCTCTAATGGCGGCCATGGCATTATGTGCATTTCCAAGACCCACGTCCCAGAGCACGAGCGGCTCTTTTTTGTCAAACTGTATTTTTTCAATGAGTCTCGACTGGTCCACGTAAAGGCGATGTGCTTCCTCGTCTGGATTGTTCACAGAATGCATTGTTTCACCGGTTTTGATATCACGAATACTGTAAAAGCCTTCAGGCGAAACCTTTAACTCATAATTCCCGAGTGATGTCGGGACCCTGTTTTTATTTTTTGATTTTGGGGGATGCGGCGGATATTCCCTGTCCGTCATAACAAGCTGCTGTTTTTTGATTTTGTAGTATTCATAAAACGTTCCATTCAAAATATGTTCCCTTATTTCACGCATCAGATTCACATAAAAATGCAGGTTGTGGTTTGAAACAAGCTGTTTGCCCAGTGCTTCACCTGTTTTTGCGAGATGGTGAAGATAGGCTCTGGAGTATTTTCTGCATGTTCTGCATGGACATTCAGGATCCAATGGACCCTCGTAAAATTTGTATACCCCCCTGGGAAGATGAAGCTGTCCAATCGATGTATATGCCCATCCATGCTGGGCCATGGCCGTCGGAAGAATACAGTCAAACATGTCTATCCCCCTGTGGACACCTTCTAGAAGATCTATCGGTGTTCCGACTCCCATCAGATACCTGGGCAGGTTTTCCGGCAGCATGGATGTTGTAAGCTCTGTGATATCCTCCCTTTGATTTTTGGTCTCTCCAACAGCCAGACCTCCAATGGCAAATCCGTCGAAATCCATATCACTGAGCGTGGCGGCGCTCTCTTTTCTCAGGTCATCGTAGCATGCCCCCTGAACGATCGCAAAAAGCGACTGTGGGGAGGAGCCTCTGGCCAGAAGGCTTCTTTCAGCCCATCTGTGCGTAAGATCCATGGCCTGTCTTGACACGGGGTAATCGGCTGTGGATGGGACGCAGTAGTCAAGAACCATCATGATGTCGCTTCCAATAGCCTTTTGAACCTCGATGCTGAGCTGCGGACTGAGGAGAATATATTTTCCGTCCACATATGACCGGAAACAGGCACCCTCCTCCGTCATTTTTCTGGCATTCGGGAGGGAAAAAATCTGAAATCCCCCCGAATCGGTGAGTACCGATTTTCCCCAGCTCATGAAATTGTGGATACCAGAGAATTTTTTGAATACCTCCGGGCCCGGCCGAAGCATCAAATGGTATGTGTTGGCCAGAAGAACTTCAGCACCTGTCTTTTCAATTTCATCAAAATCAACTCCTCTGACCGTTGCATTTGTTCCGACAGGCATGAAGGTTGGTGTTTCAACCTTGTTGTGCAGAGTTGTAAAGTGTCCTGCTCTTGCAGAGGAATATTTTGCTTTGGAAACAAGGGAAAATTTCAGCCTGCTCATCAGTTCTCTCCTTCATGGCCTGTGTTCACCTGACCATGTCCGAAGGGTAAACCCGGCCCTGAAGGACCGGGTGTCGAATCAGGAGAGGCTTTAAACCTCTTCTGATTTTGGTTAGCTTGAATAACCTCGCCCTGAAGGACGAGGTTTACTTAAACTTGATGAAGAGGCAAATGCAAGTGTCATAATTCGTATATTGAGGTCCTTGCCGCTCGCTTCATCGTATGTACACAGGTCTTCCGTTTTTACTGAAAACCCTTTCTTTTTCGCAGCTTCGATAAATTCCCCGTAATATGTTCGTACAGGATCTGCTATGATTATCCGAGTATTTGAATGGGAAACCTTCAAAAGAAGATCGATTATTTGGGCAAAATACTGTCGTTCGTATAGAATGTCGGAAGCTATCACGAAATCATAGTTGCCTTCTGGCGTACTTTCGGACTGCCAGTCCATTAACCTGAATTCTATGCCGGAAAGTCCGTTCAGCCTCTTATTTTTTTCAAGAAGTTCTCCTATTTCAGCAAGATAATCCGCAGCTGTAGTCTTGCCTCCCAAAGCTGTGGCCACCATGCCGGGAAGGGCAATGCCGCATCCAAGTTCAAGCACTTTTTTCCTGCCGAGATCATTCGAGTAATTTTCGTTTATGAATCTACCGAGAGCCAATGCCGAGGGCCATATCCTGCCGTAGAGAGGCACCCTGTGCTTTGTAAGATCCAGCTCTTTGGGATTAAGGGTATCGAGGTATCTGTCGATGGTTTTTTCAAAATCCGAGAACACGTTGAACGAGAATTTTCTTTCTCCTATCATGATATTCTGGATTTCAAATCTGTAACCGGTCATAAAAAAGCTATAATCCGTCAGCAACCGTTATTTCGGTTTTTCAGTTTCGGTTGGCGGTTTTGTTTCAGGTTTAATTGAGCTGTCCTCCTTTGATTGTTCCGGCTTGGGAGCAGAAGGTTCAGGCTTAACCTGTGCATCCGGTTTTGCGGCGGAGGTCTCCTTGGATTCGTCTTTGCCGGTTTTTCCGGCTGGAGGCGCCGGCGTTACAGGTTGAACAGCCGGCTCCGTCTTTGAGTCCGTTTTGACGGACTGAACAGCCGGCTCCGTCTTTGAGTCCGTTTTGACGGACTGAACAGCCTGCTCTCCCCCGGCGGATGGTTTTGCATCCTTCTGAGAAGTCTGGTCAGGCGGTTTGGCGCCAGTGGCTTCAGTGTTTGCCTTGGAATCAGGTTTTTCAGGCGGTGCGGCGATTTGTGCCGGTTTTTCAGGTTTCGTTCCCTGCTCCTCCGATTTTTCTGCGGCAGCGCCGCTTTTTGAAGATTCGGTTTTTTCTTCGCCGGTTTCAGTTGCTGATTTGTTGTCCTTTTTTGACGCCAGGGAGTCCTGCTGTGTCTCCGGTTTTGCCGCCTGCTTCTGCTTTTTGGTGGATTTTGATTTTTTCGCCATCTTCACAGGCTGTTTTTGCTGTTTTTCGGAAGCTATGGGGCCCGTATCTATCCTGTCCTGATATTGGAGCGAGATCCATTTTATAACCCGCGTGAAATCAGCAAATCTCGTGTGTTTTCCTTCCGCCCCCAGAAATACCATTCCGATATCCCTCCCCTCCGGAATGCGTGCAGCCACAGCGAAGCAATATCGGGCAAGATCCGTGTAACCTGTCTTGCCTCCAAGTATCTGTGCAATGTTTTTTGACAGCAGCCTGTCCGAGTTTTTTATTTTGATCTGACGGCTTCTGTCATCCTTGTAGGCAGTCATAGTGTATTCGGACTTGGTCATAATTTCAGTTATGATCGGTATCTTGATTGCTTCCCTTAGCGCGATCATTATTTCTCTTGCCGTCGAGACATTTTCAGGGGAAAGCCCGTTTGGTTCTTTAAAGGAGGTTTTTACAAGTCCAAGTTTTCGAGCCTTGGCTGTCATTTTTTCAGCTATGGCTGATGGATTGAAGCCGCATGCCTCGGCAAGCGCAGGAAAAGCCCTGTTGTCTGATCTCATGAGTGCTGCATGCAGAAGATCCCTGTGTGAAAAACTCCATCCGGTGGTAAGTCTTGTCTTGTCTCCACCCTTGGCTGCATCCCTGTTGGCGTTGGTCATCTCATGCAGTTCTTCAGGATCAAGATTGCATTCGTCCAAAAAAGCGAGAGCGGCAAACATCTTCGAAATGCTTGCAATGGGTCTCACAACATCAGCATCTTTCTCATAGAGAATCTCTCCCGTGTTGAGATCGGCAATCAGCGCTACAGCGGATTTTATGTTTGGTTTTCCGTCTCTTGTCACTGCCGGGGTCGCCCTGGATCTTTTTGCTGCAACAGATTCATGAGGGTATGCGAACAACCAGAGGCAAATAGTTGATATGACAATTTTTTTTAGGTTCCTGAATCTCATTTTGATCTCTATGTTCAATAAATACAAAGAGTTAGTGAATAACATTACATGATTATAACCAAAACGCCTCAAGACTGCGACTTCAGATTTTTTTTATTTTGCCTGTTACCTGTAAGCAATTGGATCTAATAAAAATATATTCTGTTGTAGCTTGGGAATTCCCAGTTTTTGCTCTGAGATTCGAGTATCATTTCCCTTATTGCCGTCAGCTTTCTGGCTTTCAGACATCTCGCAAAAAAGGCATGGCCGAAAAGATACCAGATATGGCTGATGCGCACGTGGAAAATAAATTTTCTTTCTCTTTTTGACTCGTTTTCGACATATTTTTCCAGAAAATCAATCAGTCTCAAACAGCTTTCAAGATAGAATATTCCTTCTTCCTCCCGCGTTAGAGGAGGCGTTTTTCCAGGGTACGGCTCAGGCGAATCCCTTATACCAAGCTTATGTGCAATCTGCCAGAATATCCATGGCCTTGCGGTAATTGCCCTTCCTATCATCGACCCGTCGACATTATGTCTTTCAATAAGGGAAATGGCATCTTCAGCGGTCTGAATATCTCCATTTGCTACAACGGGAATGGCTCGTTTCATGCGGAGTCTTTCAATCTGTTTCCAGTCGGCATCGCCAGAGTGTTTGCTTTTTTTCAGTCTTGCATGGATGATTATAAAGTCGGCGCCCGCCTTTTCAAGTTTTTCAGTAAAAAAGTCGAGATAGTCGAAATCAGCTTTTTCCACTCCGATGCGTGTTTTTACGCTTACAGGAATATTCAGATGGCGTTTGGCCGCCTTTACCATGTTTGATGCGGTTTCGGGATTGTCCATGAGGCTTATTCCGCTGGAGCGGTATCGTGCAACCTTGAGCGTACAACCCATGTTTATATCCACTCCCCAGGGTGAGATAGAACGTATTTTACTGATGCTTTTTTCTATTTGCTGTTCATTGCCGCCCAATATCTGCATCACCAGATTCTCCCTGTCGCGGTCGGAAATCCTGAGTTCGTCTATTCTGTCAGGTCTGTCGCTGGGAAGGCGAAGTGCGGAAAGCATTTCTGAAAAAAGCAGGGGTTTTAAGGAAGAGGGGGTATAGGATCTCACAAGTTCCCTGAAGGCCGCATGTGTCAACCCAACCATTGGTGCTGCCATAAATGGAAATTCTATTCCAAGTCTGGTCAATCTAGTCTGCAAATTGGCATGGGTCATGGATTCCCGTTCCTGATCGGTTAACATAAATGCCGAGCGCCGGCAACTGACTATTTCAAATTTGCATACATATGTTTTAAAGCCTTTCGATCAGGTTTCCCAACAGGGGTTAGGGGTAATTCATTGACAAAATAAATATGTTTAGGAACTTTATAAGACGACAGATGCTCTTTGCAAAAGCAGGTGACCTCTTCGCTTGTAAGGTTTTCACCGGGTTTTAAAACTATGGACACCGCGACTGCTTCCCCCCTGGTTTCGTCTTTTATTCCGAAACAGCAGGCTTGGGCAATTTTCGGATGGGAGTATAGAAGTTCATCGATTTCCCGTGGATATACGTTAAATCCGCTGACAAGAACAATATCTTTCTTTCGGTCAATGATATACAGGCTGCCTTCATCATCGAATTTTCCAATGTCTCCTGTGAAAAGCCATCCGTCCCGCATCACAAGCGCGGTTTCCTCATCCTGGTTCCAGTATTTTTCCATAATTGTGGGTCCCCTGGCGATAATCTCTCCGGCCTCTCCAACAGGCATCTCTTTTTTTCCCGTCTCGCAATCGACAATTCTCAGCATGTTATCCGGAAGCGGCAACCCCACACTGCCAGGTTTTAGTCCTCCAAGGGAAGGTGAGCATGTGAGTACGTTTGATGTTTCAGACAGGCCATATCCTTCAGTGATCTTTGCGCCGGAAATGGCTTCGAAGCGTTTCAATGCCTCGACAGGAAGTGGTGCCGAGCCTGATATCACCGCTTTTATCGCTCCAATTTTGGATTCGGATATTTTTGGATGCTGGTTCAGGCCAATGATCATCGTGGGAACAGCTGCAAAAAAAGACGGTTCATTATTGTTGATTGCATCCAAAATATTTTCGATTGTCGGCTGAGGTACAAGGACTATTGAGCCGCCAGCAACCAGGTTGAAATTTATGTTGGTGTTAAAGCCAAAGATATGATAGAGCGGAATCGCCGCAAGCGTCTTGATCTGTTCGGCAGGTGGCATCAGTTTGGAAAACCAGTAATTTTCCTGATAGGCCATAGCAACCAGATTTTTATGCCGCAGCATGCAGCCTTTGGATACTCCGGTTGTTCCCCCCGTGTACTGCAAAAGAGCGATATCTTCCGGCAAGACCTGTATGTCAGGATCATTTTCAGAGTTGATGCCTTGTATTTTGTTTAAATCATTGAAAAAATATATGTTTTCATCCTTTTCGACATCGACAAGCTGCAGATTTGGCTGCTGGAAAATGATGATGCGTTTTAACGGAGTCTGTCTGGTCTTAAAAATGGAAATAGGTTTTTTGGCGAACATGTCGAGCGTAATAAGTGTCTCTGCTCCGCTATCAGTGAGTATGTTAATCAATTCTCTTTCAGCGGCAAGTGGATTCATAGGCGTTATTATTGCACCGATTTTCATTGCTGCATGAAATGACCATGCGTATTGTGGGACATTGGGGAACAGAAGAGCGATCCTGTCTCCTTTTTTCACATCAAGATGCACTAGGGCATGGGCAAGCTTGCGGGAGATGGAATTGCAGATGCCATAGGTGAATTTTGCGTCGTTGCTGATTAGATATGTTGAATTGGCTCGAATTTTGGAATGATGGTCAAAAAGATCCTTAAGAGAAAGAGGCGGGTAATATATTGAGTGGGGAACGCCTTTGTCATAATGCTTTAGCCATAATCTTTCCATGATATCCTCTTTTGAATTAAGACATTTTAATTATGATATACTTAATGCGATTTTTAACCCAGATCAAATTTTAAATTTCTTTCCATTTGAATGGGAGACTTTATTCCCCACTATTTCAAGACCCTCCAGCCGGAGCAATTCTCGTTTTTTCTCAACCCCACTCGAATAACCGCAGATATCATTGGATGCTGCAATAACCCTGTGGCAGGGGACGATAATCGGGATGGGATTTTTACTGTTGGCTCTGGCTATCGCCCTTACGCTTTTTGGTGCAGAAAGAAGGTGCGATGCCTGTTCAGAGTAGGATATGGCAGTTCCATAGGGAATGTCACTCAGACTTTTCCATACCCGCAACTCGAACTCTGTTCCGAGAGATAGGTCAAGTTCCACGTCGAAAGATCTCCTCTTTCCATTAAAATACTCATTCAGCTCTTTTACGGTCTGTATCAAAAGTTCATTTTCGGATTTCTCTTCAATTTTACCGTAAGATTCAATTTTTCGGGGAAGTGTTTTGTCAAATGAAATTGCGATGATTCCCTTATAGGAACAAATTATTCGCAGGTTTCCGAGGGGTGAGGCGAATGTGGTTGCATGAAGCATGCGGTTTCCTTAAATTATGGGTCAAAACTGTCGCAGTTGATTTCTCTCGTTTGAGTACCCTGGCAAGTTTCCACTGGTAAACTTACGATTTTTGTAAAAGTACCATAAAAATCTGTATTGAGCAAACAGGGCTGGACTCAATATTTACAAAAAAGGGCAGTGCCCGGGCTTAAAGTCTTTGCAGCCAAAAACCTATACCTTGGGATAATCAGTCGCTGGCGCTGAAAGCGCCAGCAGACGTATCCTGACGAGCGCAGCGAGTATAGGATCTCCTCGAAATTTCAGCATATTTCAAACAAATCCTATGCTTTTCTTCGCTTACCGTACCAGAAGCTTAAATTCAATATTTTACCTTATTTATTTATCTGCTCGATAAGTTTAAACAATGCCTGGGCGTTGAATTTTAATAATGGAATGCTTTATTGGGGGGTGTTTATGATACGTTTATTGTCAGTTCTTATGATTTTTTTTGTTTCCATTTCATGTGACGGCAGAAGAGGGAGCCGTGATTTATCTTTGAATACTTTTTTCAGCGACATTTCAGAGGAGCCGACCGGGAGCGCATGGGACTCGTCGGAATTTGATGTTCTATTTACAAATCCCGTATGCCCGTTTCAGGAGTTTGTCTCGTATAAACCGAGAGGTGGATATGCATTTAAGGAGATAGGTGATAAATGGGTATATCCTTCCCGGGAGGAAGTAAAGGATGTAACGGTTCCTGTCATGGGGATACCGACCGTAGGCGGGGAATTTAGAAAGGGCATTCCTCCGAATGTCTATTGTACAAATAAGGATTTCGCTTTTTCAACCAAAAGGCTTCCTGAAAACAGTTACAGGAAAAAGGAAAATCCAATGAACAGGATTGAGGACTGGATAAGCAGGACAAGGGAGCAGGACGAGATTTTTCTAGCTTCTTTCAGCTTCACAAGCAGGCAGTTGAAAGAATGGCTTTGCGCTGCTGCAAAGGAACGCGGGGTCAAGGTTAAGGTTTTGATCAACGTGAACGAGGATGGGTCGCCGACGGTTGACGCCATAAAGAGCGAATGCCCTGAGATAGAAATGATAGAGGCATCAAGCAGCGCAAGGCTGGCTCATTTGAAATTCATGCTGGTGTTTTACAATAATTCCAATCATGACGAGAAAATCAGAAAAGATGGATTCCTTTCCTTTCAAACGGCAAATGTTTCATTTTCCGGATTTTGGGCTCATCATGAGACATGGAATTTTGTCCGAAAGGATCGGTCGAATTGGTTTATTCAGGACCATATCTGCCTGAGGGATGCGATCACCAGGGAGACTATGGAAAACATGTTGGAATTTAGTGACAGGATTTCAAAGTGTCGTAGTGAAAAAGGTATAAACAGCCGCAGGGAGCCGTCTCTTGTCAGCAATTATTTCATACCTGTATCTGGAGGGGAATATAATGACAAGGTTAAGATAAAGGAAATTCTCGAAGAGATAGGACGCGCCAAGACACTGAAGATAGCAGCTCATCATATTGCTTATGAGGATATATATGAGGCGCTAATTCAAAGGCTTAAAAATGCTGAAAATGACGGATTCACACTTGAAATAGTAATAGACAGCCAGATATTCTGGACAGGTTACACCAAGAATAAGAAAATCGTGGTAGATGACATCGCTTATTTTTCACCGGATGACTATACTGGATATTGTCATTATGGGAAAAAGAACGATTCGATCAAGAGAAGTTGCTCAATGTACAATATTTCAGAGTTTTATGGAAAATTTGGACTCAAACGCCTTATTTCAGAAGGAGCCAGGGTCAGGTATTTTGAGTCCAACCACAGGGATTACAAATTTTTCCATAATAAATTCATAATATCCGAATATAAAAGCCCTGAAGGGGTGATATCCGGGAGTGTGTTTGTCGGAGCCGGGAATTTTTCCAAGGCCGCATTTGAAAGGAATCTTGAAAATTATTATCTGATAAAAATACCGCATGTATATGAGGAATATAAAAAGCAGTTTGATTATCTTTTCAGTTTGGCTGTTGAAAAGGACAGCCTGCCGATTACATGGGATTATGCGGTAAAGGCTCAGGAATATTCACCCGCACCGTGAAAAATTTATGGATAGTCCCTGGTGCCGGGGCATCAGCGGATGTATATTGGCGAACGAAGCGAACATAGGATCCCTACCGAAATCTCAATCTTACTACAATAAAAAAATTTTGCCAATCCAGGTGGAAATGGGATACCCTTATGAACTGGCTAGGGAGAATACTATGAATAAAAAAGATACATTTTTTTCAGTAATAAACAGAATTTATGTAAGACCTGTTCCTGATTCGTTCATCAACAGCATACGCAGCGATCCCACCTTGAGCATAGATATTGCTCTGGCAAGAGAGCAGTGGAAGAGCTATATCAACACAATAAAGTTCTGCGGGTTGCCTGTCGTTATCCTGCCAAGGGCTGACGATTTGCCTGATAGTGTCTTCATAGAGGATACGGCAATTGTAATAGACAACAACTGTGTGTTCATCACTGAACCAGGTCATCCGCTCAGGAGACCCGAGGCAGAAGGAGTCAGGAAATTTTTGGCGAGAGACATGGAGGTAATAGTAAGTCAGCCGGGTGCATCGATAGATGGAGGGGATGTCCTCAGGTATTATGATACCCTTTTTGTCGGTTTGTCAGGACGAACTACGGCACGGGGAGTCAATTTCCTTCGAAATGTTGCCAGAAGGCGTAATTTGAAGGTAGTCGAAGTGAACGTTCCCAAAGGGCTTCATCTTAAGACGTATCTTTCTTTGGTAGATGACTCCACAATGGTTTTTTATCCAGAGTCAGAAATCGACGTTGAACCATTTGAAGATGCGGGTCTTGCAATAATTGAAGCTTCTGAGCTTTGCGGCGCAAATGTACTTTCTTTGGGAAATAACAAGGTTTTGATAGCGAGTATGGCGAAGAATACCGGAAAGATGCTTGAGAGTATGGGATACGATGTAATATCGGTTGATATTTCCGAAATTGCAAAAGCCGATGGAGCTTTGACGTGTCAATCGATAAGGGTCCCTGAAGCTGGGGGCTGGTGCAGCTGACATTTCTTTTTTTTATTCAGGCGCATTTCAAGTTTTTATTTTGAGGCAGGGAATAATTTAAATGGTATTTTGGCACCTCTATTTCTACTCTGCATCCTTCATTCGGACCTGAAAATATTTTAATGGTTCCATGCCTATTTACAACAGCATGCTTGACTGCAACCATTCCCATACCATATCCTGATACCCAGTTTTTTCCCTCTTTTGTAGATAATTCCTCGATAAATACAAGGTCAAGCTTATCCTGGTAGGACATTTTCTCCAGTTCCCTCGATGTTATCAAGTTTTTTTCAAGTGCTTTGGCTGCAAGCCGTTCGACATCTATTCCTTGTCCATTGTCTTCAACCTTAATTATGATTGTCTTTTCAGTCTCTATAAAGGACAGACAAACTGTTCCGATTTTTAAATCCTTTTTATTTGTTCTCTTGGTTTGGATTCCATGATCTATTGCATTACGGATTAAGTGGATTATGGCGTTAAGTATGTCCGTCATGTGTTCGATATTAACCCTGACATCTTCACCTTTAAGTTCAAATTCCATAGCTTTGTTCAACTTGCCCGCAATCCGATATGCGGTCTCTCTTATTGGGCCAAGAAATTCTGAAACGGCTTTTGTTTGCATTTGATATAACCATCCCATGAGCCATTCGCGGAAATCATGTGAAGTGTTAAATTCAATGGATTTGTTGTACAAATCATTGAAACCTGTAACATTGACTTCATAAGTCTGTTCATGTTCCTTGATCGCCCATTCAAGGTCTGTCGCATGTGTGTGCATAAAATCATTGAAAGTCTTTTCAATTCTGTCAATGTCCTTGATAGTAACCTGGTCCTTATTTTCTATCCTGTTTATTTCATCACGCACTGTATTGAGAAGGAACGAGGCGGTATTGCCTTTCAGTGTATGCAATGTCGCCCTAAGTTCGGTAACATTTTCCTGGCTGATATAGAGCTTCATTTTCGATATTTGCTCCTTGAAATCCCGTGTAAACATCTTGAAGCTTTCAATATGTCTCAATACATGCAGCAAAGTATTGTTTGCTGATATGGCTTTTTGCGCCTTCCGCAAATTTGTTTCATCTATTACGGTAACAAGAATGGAATTTATTGAGTTATCATTTTTACGGACAAGTGCTGCTGACAGCGTAAGCATTCTATTCTCTATCTGGCAGTGTTGAGGAAGCTGTTTAAGGGTGACCTCTTCAGGGAGAATATCCTCGAATATCTGATCTATTGCAGCTTCAAAAGTGATCCTGGCATTCCCGGAAAGATTTACAAGGTCAGCAAAATCTTCATAATTTGTGATTGCCCTTCCAAAGAGTCTTTCGCATGATTTTGAAAAACCAGGCTCAATGGTTTTTTCTCTGTTTAAAAGGAGGAAACCTGAATCAACGTGGTTTAAAATCGTGTTGATTGTGTCGGTTCTTTCCTTTACTATGGATTCGACATCCTCTATATGCCTTTGGAGTTCAAGGTTAAGCTGATCTATCTGGCTTCTGGTCTCTGCTTTTATCAGGTTCATCTTATATACAAGTGCCATGGATAGAAGAACAACCTCGATCGAATCTCCAGTTATTTGTCCCCACTCTATAATAGTGTTTGTGAAATTCAGCTCTGCACCTCTCATTCCTGCAAGAGCACTGCCCAACAGGAAGAAGAGCAAGGCTGTAAAATAATATCTCGAAGGTTTAAATCCTTGGATAGTTCTCATCATCCCGGCAATTATCAGGAGCGGAAATGTTGTAATCACACACCATTGTGCAATTTTCACGGATGCAGGATAGTTGCTTGTTGTTAAAAAATAAATGCAGTTGATAAATGGGGGGATGATGGCTATTTTCAAAAGACCATAAGCAAGACGGTTGGAGAATTTTTTACGATCAAAGCTCAGAAATTCCAGGGCAAAAAGAACAGAAGTCACCACGCATATGTTAACCGACAGAAGATATCCCCGGTTCATGAACCAATTGTAATCGGAATTGGGCTGCAAATAGATACCGACACCAAGTGATCCAATTTCAGTAAATATAAGCGAAGCTACATATACGTTGTAGTACAGATAATCTCTGGTGCGATGTGATGTGTAAAGATAAATATTGTAGAACAGCATTACAATAAGGAATCCAAGCAGGATGCCAAGGTAGATATGGTCCTTGAGAGAAAATTCGAAAAATGCCTGTGGACTCCAAAGCAAAAGAGGAAGTGAGGTCAAGTCCTCGGAATTGACTTTGATATAAAATGTGCTTTTGCCTTTTGGAATTTCAAGCATGAATACGGGGTATCTGTGTTTTATCGGACGCTTGCTGAAAGACACCTGATCGCCTAGTGTGAGGCTTGTGTAAGTACCATCATCTTTTGGCGAAAATACAGTAATAAAATCAGTTAAGGCGTAATGGTGCTCAAGATAAAGGAGCTTCTTCTCTGATTCCGGGTTTATAAAATCGATTTTTGCCCAGAAGATCGATTCTGTCTGGCCCCATGCCGGCATATCATAAGTTGACTGGTAGAAGCTGCTATCGTATTTATGATTCAGGATGTCTTCAAGGGAGATATTTTTCCCCTTGTCTTCAAGGATTACGAGATGCTTGCCGATCTGATAGGAATTGTAATCGTTTTGATTAAGTATTAGAGGCACTTTTTCAGAGGAAAAACCTGTGGCAGCATTTCCCATTAAAATAGGAAACAAAAGCAAAATGCATGAAATATACACCGTTTTTTTCAACGCAATCATCCTGACAAGGCCTTTCCTCCTCCATATAGAGAAGCATCATAGTTCAGTTATCGGTTTTCAAAGAAAAAATTGAACCTAAAAAGCCTATAATATTGAAATAAAAGAATAAAAAACCATCTATCCAGGGGTTTTCCCAATCAAATTGGTATATTCCCGGATTTTTAGGAATGTATTTTGAAGGAATGTATTTTGATATTATTACGATCCTTTCAAGGTGGAATTCAAAAAGGAGATAACTTCTCTTTTTAGAGAGGATACTTTGTCAATATTCTCAAGCATTCTTCCATCCGAGGCATAGTCCAGGCTGAAAGCATGACCAGCCTTGAGCATCTGGATGAAGACAATTTCCTTTTTCTTAATGCTGCTTACATAAACTGTCTTATTTGAGGTCAAATCGTCAGATAACTGCAATCCCTGTTTTAATGAGAGGATCTTTCCTACCAGTTCCTTGGGCTGGTTTATATCTACGGTTTGGTCATCCTTGCTGTGAACAATAAGTATTGGAGGAATGTCGCTCCTTAAGTAATTGACTGGAGAGGCCTCTGCCCATAAATCCGGATTGCTGTTCCTTTTAACTCCCGTATAGATGTAAGAATTTCCATCCTTGAGCCGCGTTGTCGGTGTTCCGTCATCTTTTGAATATACTCTGGTATTTAGATTTGTAATGCCATAAAGATCTATGACCGATTTAAATGATAAATGAAATTTTTGCCGGTTGAATTTCTCATTGTTGCCGGCAAAAGCAACCATAAGTGCAAGGTGCCCTCCGGCTGAAGCTCCCATTATCGAATAGGAACTATTATCTATTCCAAATTTAGCGCTATTTTTAATAAGAAATATTACAGACTCTATGCATTGGTTAATATTTTTAGGATAAGTAGGATTTTTTTCAGAAGCCAGTTCGTATCCAACGCTGGCAAAAACATAGCCGGCTGCTGCGATGTTGTTTCCAATGTTGATTTCACGCTTCCCACTTTTATGGTTTGTTACCCAGCCTCCGCCATGAAAATAAACGATTAGAGGCAGTTTCTTATCAGATGGGACATCGGGATAATAAAGATCCAGGGACTGAAACCTGACCGGCAAATTTTCTATTGGATGTTCCATGTAGATAATGTCGTTTTTTCTGCAAATTCTATTGAAAGGCTGAAGGGACGAAATCGGATCCGCTATCTCTGAACAATATGGCTTTTGTTTGTCATGAATATCATTTTTTGCTGACATCCTGTTTTCCATTGTAATGCATGAAATGATTCCTATCATTATCAGTGGCAGGAATATATTGCTTTTCAATTATTTTTCTCCGAAAAAATTTGTGTTATACTCTACTAGACTATGATCTTATAACATACCTATTTTGAGTGAGAAATAATGATTTGAGGATAATGTTAAAATGAAACATCCATCTGGTGACAGAAATTTTGTGAAATCACTAAAAAATACAGATTTTTTCAATACCGGCATTTTCATATTGATAGAAGAAGACAGGAAACATAACGTATGAAAGAAAAATCCTCACGCTGGAATAGGAAGAAAATCGATGAAATCAAGAAGAAAGTCAGTGACGAACTTTCTTTAATGCCACAGAAGGAGAAATTGCCGTTTTTGCTTTCAACTATTTCCAGTCTTGATGTGGCCCGTTCATCGGAGGCTCGGTTAAAGGCATATGTGCTTATAATTTCGGCTTTGGTACATCACCAAAGGTATAGAGGGTTAAAGGCAAGTCAGGTTGAAAATCTGTTACAGAGGGCGTATGCGATACTAAAACTCCAGGGGATAAAACCAGGTGTTTCAACGCTTTCATTCCTATTCGGAGAGATTCATCATGTACGCAGCCTGATTTACAGGAAGGACGGCCTGGTATGGAAATCTGCATGGGAACAGCAGCTGGCTTCATATCTGTCCCGCCCAACGGTATTTGGAGGAAAGGCATTCCAGGCGGTTTCATATGGGGGACGTCTGCTTCGTCTCGGTCATAGCATGGCTGCATATCAGGCTTTTCGCAGTGTTCCGGAAATGGAATATGATAAGGGACGGAGAGAGCTTTCATACATTGGCAGGATTCAGGCTCTTCGCCTAAGTGGTGATTTTAAAAGGGCTAAAAGTGAGATTGATTCTGTTCTTTCTGAAAATCTTTCAGATCCGGCAAGGCTTGAGATAGAGTGGGAACAGAAATGTATTTTGGCATGCTGCCAAAAGGATCTTTCACCGCTAGTAATGGCCACGCTTAAGAAAGGCTCTCATTATCAAAGCACCTATCTTGTAGAAACTTTCTTATGGGTGAGCGCTGCCAGCAGCAGAAAATGGCTTGAGCGTGTAACAGCCATGCGGACTCTAGCGCGTGATGCGGCTGTGCGTCCCAAGAAGCTTGAACTTTTTTTCAAGGCTGCTTTGACCATTGAGGAGTGTTATGATATTGAGATCCCGCTTCCTCTCAGACTAAAAAAACTTGGCGATCTGCTTTCCACGATAGGCATGCTTTTGAATATAGACAAAGAGATGCTGGTATGGCTTGCTGCTACAAGATGGCTTGTGAGAATACAATGTTTTTCATTGGCTATTTATACTCTGGGTGAATATGAAAGTCTTTCACGCCGGCTCAGTGGTGGGAGAAATCAGGATGTTTTTGTGATTGCTCAAGATCTTTTTGAAAGTGACTGGTATTGTGCGAAAAACAATGTTTTAGAGAAAAATAATCCCGGATAACCTTTGTGATGATTGCTGAAAAAATATTTCATTTGATTCTCTGAGATATTTGGGAATCCTGATGGACTGGCTATCTTTTGCATTCTTTGGAATTAAAAATTTCCGAGGCCGGTATTATTATTGATGCGACCTTGGCAGTTGAAGTCAAGGATGCAGGCTTATATAAACCGATGGCAACATTCTCTTTTGTTTTATCCGTATAGTAACATTGATCGATTTGATATCCTTTTTCAAAAAGAGATTCATATTCAAGGACGATTTTGGATTCTTCTTTTGGATCGCATGACTCTATATAATCCCTAAGTTTTTCCTTTTGAGGCTCATTGCCGCAATAGGGAACCGATGCCAGACTTATCGATATTTCACAACTTTGCTTAAGCTTATCCCAGAAATATCCGTTTAGGTTGCATTCTGTTTGAGATGGATACGATACGGCTGGCGCCTGGGAAGGAACGGGGGGAGCAGCAGGCGGATTTTTTGTCTCATTATCATTAGAATTGTTTAAAGCTTTTGTTGCGTCTTCGCCTGCATTTGCCATGGAGGTTTGGGTTTCCTGTGATCCTAAGGCTTTTTTTGTGATACTGTTCTGTACCAGATTTTTCCAAAGGGTAATGTCAAAAGTCTGAAAAGGCTTATTATCGAGAGGATCTTTAAAAGCAATTTTTGTCTGTCCAACTTTTTGTTCGACAACAGGTATTGTTTTATCGGATGGATTTCCATAGGTACGAAGAATAATCGGATCTTCGGTAGATATGGCGAAGGATTTGGAAAACGAGCCGTCGTCCTGTGTCTGGATTATTGTGATGACCGTTCCGGAAAAACTTGGATTTGGCTGATCTTTTTGATCTGAAATCAGGACCTTCCGATCTATCTGAAGAACGACTATTTGAATTTTCCCTGTATCCTGACTATCAGGTTTTGCTGATCCGGCCTTGCCTCCGAGGGTAATATCATTATCTGTTCTTGCTATTGCTATCGATCCTGGATCAACAAGATAACCGGGAAGTCCCTCACCGGTCTCACTTGGCCTTTCATCGTCCGGTTTTGCGTTTATCTTTGTTGACTGTCCTGAAAATGACGAAAACAGGTTGCATGAGGATAATAAAAGAATGGTAAGAAATGTTATGCTTAAACAGCCTTGCATTATGGTCTTCCCTTTTGTGGTCATTTTGTTTCTTTTTTGTATCGGGAAAATGATTAAAAAGTTTATGTCATTGTGTAACCCATGAAGATGACGAGATAAAAAATGGCAGCCTTTGTTTATGAAACCATTGAGTTAAAATTTTTACTGAACCTTTGGTGAAGATTTTTTGGGACAGGTATGAGCTTACATTTTAAGTTATAAAATAATTTTCAATTTCATTGTGGTTATTTGTGATATTTGTTTAAAATATTCCTTTAAAATATTATTTTAGCTAAATTATAATAGATTGGAGATCTTCAGGATGGAACGGTCAAATATTCGTGGGTTGGTCCTTTCGTTCACAGTGATGGGCAGCCTGATGGTTCCATTGTCTATCGAACTTGTAAAACGATCTCATCCCCCTTCCACCATTTTTTTTGGACTATTCAGCCTTTTTTTGTGGGGAGTGCTTTTTCTTGCTCTTGGCATGACGGATCTTTTAAAACGGGTAAAAGGCTGGTGTAACAAAAATCAAAAAGTGATTTTTTACATTACTTCGTCCATATCAATCCCATGGTTTATATACGCTGCAGGTACAGGCGAGTCGCGTCCGGTTATATGGGTAAGTGTGTTATTGTACATAATGGCTCCTCTTTTTATTATGTACGATACCTTGGGCAGAGAACATAGCCTCGGTGTCAGGGAGATTGCTTTCATATGTCTGATATTCCTTCCAATAAATCATGGTTTCTTGCATAAATGCTTTATTTGGCCTGAAAATTTGGGGGCGGCCGCTTATACAAATTTTTTGGGAGTTATTCTTGTTGTAGTAATCCTTGAAGGATATCTTGGTGTTGAGGGAATCGGTTACAGATTTAAATTTTATAGGGAGGATCTTGGAATTATCTTGAAGAATTTCTGCATCTTTATGGTAATTGCGCTGCCCATAGGGATTTTTTCATCCTTTGTAACTCCTTCTGGGAACATAAAATCTCCAGGAGAAATTTTTTTGAGCTTCATAGGAATTTTTCTTCTAATAGCTATACCGGAAGAAGTTCTTTTTCGCGGAGTCATCCAGAATCTTCTGACCAAATCATTGAAGCGTCCCAGGATTGCTCTTATAGTTTCAGCTATGATATTTTCACTTTCGCATGCTAACAAGGCAGGTGTCCCAGATGGTCCGATTCCGGATTACCGTTATCTAATCCTTGCTGGAATTGCGGGAATATTCTATGGTCTTTCATATCAGAAGGGAAAGACACTGATGCCGGCAGTGATGGTGCATACTCTAGTGGATTTGACTTGGGCAAATTTTCTAATTTGAGAGAAGATTTCTTTTTGCAAACCATCTGAGCTCTTGCTAAGCCCTTCAATTCATCGAATCGAAGAGTCATCAATACACTTATTATTTGATCTTTAGCTTTGTCGATATTGCTCCTAATGTCTTTAATTGAGTTCTCCAATTCTTTTTGAGATTTTTCTGAGCGATACATAGAATATGCAGCTTTAGCTATCTCAGCATATTGGCTATAACCCAAACTACTAAGCAGAGCCCCATATATTAGTATTATTTTTTCACAAACATTTAATAAACTCCATTCTCCGTTATTTTCTGTTTTTTTTATTTTTATTAAGTTGCGGGATTTAGTCTATATGTGCTCCGTATGGATTTATTATCCCTTTTGCAAAATCCGCAATATATTGCCAAGATGGATTCGGAATCACGATAAAATCTGAACTTAAACAACCTGCCTTTGCTGAACCCACCTCTAATTCACGAGTAACTTGAATCATTGTTGTTGTCTTGGAATTATCAGCTGCTGTTAAAGAAAGTCGCTTGAGGTTACCGCTATCAGTTGAAAAAGCAAATTTGCCCTTTGTCGCAGGGTAGGAGATTTCACTTGCTGGACATGCAACCTCAGTCTGAATTTCAAACTCATCAAGGCTGACTTTTAATGTGCCGAATGCAATCACATGATAAATTTGATACTGATCCCCGCACGTTTCAGCTAAGAGAGCCTTACTATTGCCAACAATGAACTTTGTATCGCAAACAGCTTCATATGTGGTTAACTTTCTTGTTGCAAAAACTCCCCAATCCCCATCTAGCGGAGTTGTAATTACGGTAGGCTGGTCATCCCCCTTTTTGGAACCACATGCTGTAAGTATTGACGCAATGGCAAAAACTACTATTAATTTTCTCATCTTATATTTACCTCTCATTAATAATTATAAATATTCCAAAAATGAAAATTATTCGGTTAACATGCATAGAAATATATCCTCAAACCTTTTAATTATTGAAGAGGTGAATTAATCGGTGCCAATACTCTTGATATAAAATTCGCTATATTGTTCCACGATTCGTTTGGCATAACCATAAAGTTAACTTCTAAACAACCTACTTTTGCAGCATTTGCAGCCTGTTCCTTTAGAATCTGATTGAAATCGGTCTTTTTTGTTCCATCTTCTGAGGCTAATGACAAATATTTTGTGTTACTAGAAGCAAGAGCGATAGTAAATTTGCCTTTCGTTGAAGGAAAAGAGACTCCTTCAAGTGGTGGGCATGCTGCTTCCGTCTTAATTTCATAGACATCTCCAACAACCTCAAGAGAACCAAATGCCACAACATGATAATTTTGAAAGGCATGATCGCATGTTTCTCCGAGAAAGGCTTTTCCTTCCCCTACAATTAATCGTGTGTCGCATATAAAGCCATATTTAATAGTACTTGTACCAGCTGCAATCCAATCCCCATTTAGCGGAGTTGTAGTTATGGTAGGCTGGTCATCCCCCTTTTTGGGACCACATGCTGCAAGTATTGACGCTATGGCAAAAACTACTATTAATTTTCTCATCTTATATTTACCTCTCATTAATAATTATAAACAGAGCAATACTGTTTATTTATCAAGCATCCCAATCAATACAATATTTAAAATAGCCCTGTCAAATTTTTATGAGTTCTAAATTCGGTCTTTAAATTATTATAAAATATTTAATATTTTGATAATTTGTGATTAATGAATAAATGTGAGTAGTTAAATTCCAGAAATCTGTTTCAGTGGCGTGTCATTATAACGCAGGATTCATGAGTATTCCGACCCAAATTCAAGAATGAATCCGGTCGACTGTGTTTGTCAACATAGCTTTCCCACAGAGCCGCTAGCCAGAATCGAACTGGCGACCTACTGATTACGAATCAGTTGCTCTACCGACTGAGCTATAACGGCATCCTTTTTAGGACACCATAATCCTATCTTATCTTTTTACTGTCAAGACGCTATTTTAAAATTGAACAATATGCTTACGCAATCCCGCCCATTTATGGGTGGGTCAAGCAAGTATGAGCTAGCTGAGCGCAGCGGAAGGTGAGTAGCCAATCTCATGATTTACGTTTTTTTCCTAAAAGAGCATTAGATTTTTTTATATTTTTTGGGTCCGCAGGTCTTCTTTGGTCAGCAATGTACTGTTTCACCACATCCAGTGGGGCTCCTCCGCAAGACACGACGCAATAACTTGGCGACCAAAGATGTTCTCCCCAGAATTTTGTTTTTATTTGAGGCCAGTACTCTTGTCTTAAGAGATAGGAAGATTTTCCTTTAAGTTTTCCAACCAGATTAGCAATTGCCAATTTGGGAGGACACGATATCATAAGATGGACATGATCATCTTCCCCGCTAAATTCTATAAGTTTAGCATCCATTTGATTACATGTTTCATCAAAGATAGTGTTAAGTCTATTAAGAATGCTTTCAGTAAATATACCTCTTCGATATTTTGTAATAAAGACTAGATGTACATAATTTTTAAAAACACAAGATCTACCAGTTCTCCATTTAAAATTATCATCCATAAACTTGACATCCTCCAGAACATTTTGTAGCATTTGCGAAGCAAAGGAACAAGAGCATGTTAATGGGGATTAAATTACAGGCACGTCCTACGGAAACTCAGAAGTCAGTGCTGAGCCAGTGGATGGGTTGTGCGCGTTTTGTTTGGAACGCTAAATGCGATGAAGATAAATATCTAAGCTCATTTGCAAGAAAATTTTTACCAATAGGTACTTATGCACCTATAGACCAGAAGTTTGCTCAATATAAGAACAAAGAGCTGTCGCCATGGCTCTATGATTGTCCGAGCCAAATATTGCGCAACTCAGCCGTGGGTTGGTATCAAACCTATCAAAAATTCCTAAGAGGGGAGTGTGGAAAGCCAAAACATAAAAAAAAGTGTGATGGTGGTAGTGTTCACTTAACGAGCGAATTATTTAGTTTTGTAAAATGCGAGGATGGTGTTTCGCGACTGTTTATAGGGAGCAAGACAAACAATATTGGTTTTCTGGCGATTAAGAATCATACTTCCTATAATGTTCCGAACTCAATACATATCAAAAAAAAGAATGGTGAGTATTCTGTCTCTTTTTGTTACGAGGATGAACTTGATGAGTCAAATCTAAACAATCAAAAAGACAGTTTGGATTATCTTAAAGATGCCTCGAAGGAGTATCTGGAGAAATATGCAGTAGGTATTGACAGAGGTGTGATCAGACCGATTCAGGCAGGCAACGATATTTTTGATTTAACCCCCGAGCAAAAGAGAAACAAAATAGCGAAAGAAAAATATTTAAACCGCTATCAAAGACGTCTATCGAAGCAGAAAAAAGGATCTAAACGTCGTGGTAAAACAAAGAGAAAAGTTGCACTATGTCATAAAAAGATCGCAAATATCAGAAAGGATTTTTGCCATAAGGCAAGTCATAGTATAGTTTCGAAAAAAGATAATAAAATAATTATATTGGAAGATCTTCAAACCAAGAATATGACCAGAAGACCCAAGGCTAAAAAAAATGAGATGGGGCATTGGGAAAAGAACCAGGCAAAAGCAAAAGCTGGTCTTAATAAGTCAATTCTTGATAAGGGATGGCACCAATTGGAATCGTATATAAAATATAAATCCTATAGGGCTGGTAAAGTTTGGTTTAAAATACCGGCTCTTTACACCTCTCAGGAGTGTGCTGCTTGTGGCCACACTCATCCCGACAATCGCATGAGTCAAAGTGTCTTCTCATGTGTGAGTTGTGGTCATACTGACAACGCCGATCATAATGCGGCAGAGGTAATTAAAAAACGAGCAATCAAATTAATTTTAGACTCTGGAACGGAGTTGTCTAAGAGGGGTGTCCTTTTAGATACAGGACGTGGAGCCATAAATAAGACGAAACGAGCTAAAGCGAGTAGCGCATACGGCAACGAAGCGTCAAAAAAGAAAAGAAAAGTGGCCTAAAGCCGCTTAGTATTGGAAGCTAGGCTCTTTAGGGCCGAGTAGTTCACTTAATCTCCCATTCTGATAGATGTTCGGCTTTCGATTAATTTTTCAGCACTTATTCAGGTATCTTGTATGAATAAAAGAATACTTTATCTTGCCAGCAACAATAGACACAAGCTTACAGAGCTAAAATCCATAATCAGTTCCGGCCATTGGGATATCCGACTTTGCAGTGAACTTTCTGAACGCATCTCATGGGAAGAGACCGGCGCAACTTTTGAGGAAAATGCGAGGATAAAAGCACTTGCGGTGAAAAAATATACAAATCACGCGGTGCTGGCTGATGACTCCGGGCTCTGTGTCCATTACCTTGGACAGGCCCCCGGCGTCCATTCAAGCAGATATTCCGGAGAAGGGGCCACGGATGAGATCAACAGGAAAAAACTCCTTGAAGCCCTGAAAGACATACCTCTCGAAAACAGGTCCGCTGAATTCATATGCTGCCTGGTCTTTATCGATGAAAACGGAAAAGAGTCGGTCTTCAAAGGAACCTGCAAAGGAAAAATTATAGACAGGGAAAAAGGGAGCAACGGATTTGGATACGATCCTCTTTTTCTCATTGAAGGTTCCAGAAAAACCATGGCTGAGTTAAGCTCCGACGAGAAGAACAGCCTCAGCCATAGAAGGAGAGCTCTGGACAGCTGGATGGAAGTATTTTGCTAGACAACAGACCGCTACTTTTTGTTACTTTCAACTTCCTCCACATACTTCAAATACTCTTTTGTAGTCTTGATCCAACCGAAATCAGGATGGCTTAGAGAGTCCGATATCTCCTGCCTGTATTTTTTTCTGTCAACAAGATAGCCTTCGAGAATCACGACCGCCTTGCCTGGATTATTTGTCTTCGAATAGCATCTGGCCAGAAGAAAATTTGATTTTCTTACCATAGCTTCTTCATCTGCCCAGTAATTATCCTTCCCGGATTTTTCAAACACATATTCCAAAACCGGAATAGCTTTTGTGCACCTGTCAAGCTCCCTGTAAGAATCACCAAGCTTATAGTATCCTTTAAGATCAAGTTTCCCTTCCACCCTTACAGTTTCATAAAGGGCAGCAGCCTTCTTATAATCCCTTTTCTTGTAGAAATTGTCAGCTTTCACATATTGATCAAGCTTCTCCGCCTGCTTTCTGTCAGTATCTCCTGCCGCAGAAGAAGCTTTGCCTATGACCTTGTAACTTTTAAAAAAATATGGCGACTGAAGAAGACATGGAGGATTTGCGCCGCCAGCGCAACATGCCTGCTCGATTACGGCATCGATACGTCCCCCTGAAACACCATCACATTTCCCCTTTCCGGGAAATACAAAAACGCTGATATCTTCACCCTTAAGAGCACCCTTCTCTTCGGTCAGACCGCTTTTTACTGCTTGCGAACTGACCACCTTTCCTTTGATTATCAGCCCGCGATAGCTGTCAAAGAACTTCTTCTGCTCAGGTTTGGCAAACTCTTTTATAAAACGAAACCTCTCACTATTCAGATCGAATGACGCGACCGGATCAAGAACCCCGCAGCTTGCTGCATCCATGACAATTGGCCCTTTGACAATTGAGACGCATTGAGCGGTTGAAACATGACTCATGCCTATTATCCCCGCCAGTACGAATGTTCCCTGGCAAGCCCGAATAATTTTTCCAGAATCCACCCTCATTTTGATCTTCCCCCAAACGTATTATAATAGGAAACATTAATTTCCAGCCCCACAGACAGTTCTTTCCCAAAAATCTGTCCTGATGAGTACAGCGATCATAGAATCTGTTTTGATATTTCATCAAAATGCTGTCACGATCCTATGAGATTAAATTTATTGCCAATAAAATTATATGATGTCAGCCTTTCAGAATCCAATACTTTTTATCTGTATTCTTTGTATCATCTTATATCATTTTATTATCATTGAGTGCGCAATCTCCAAAATTGCTGGTAAAAAAGACTTTCCTCCGGATATAATTAGTCTGTGGCGCTTTTGCGCCACAGACGTATCCTGGCAAGCAAAGCTTGCATAGGATCTGTTTGTAGTAACGCAATTTGCGCCACAGACGTATCCTGGCAAGCAAAGCTTGCATAGGATCTGTTTGTAGT
>JADFZC010000001.1:38262-61771 GCA_015232735.1 Oligoflexales bacterium
ATAGGATCTGTTTGTAGTAACGCAATTTGCGCCACAGACGTATCCTGGCAAGCAACGAAAAGCATAGGATCTGTCTGCAAATTACCTGTTGATATCGGATCATCAGTTGGCAAAGCAAAATGTATCTCTTTTTCCAAATTTTCTTTAGTGTGATTTTTTTCACATTTTTGTTTGAACACTCGAAAGAGGAGAATCTCAGTGAAAATTAAAAACTTTGCACATCTTCTAACAGGGACATTAGGGATAACTTTGTCTATCATCCTCATTACAACCTGTACCAGTACAGGCAAAGTGGATAAAACAAAGGAAGCTGTACAAGCCACAGACAAAGACAAGCAGGTGCAAACAGAAGCAGCTGTCAACAAAGATACCGAAATCCAGGCAATTAAGACTGAAGGTCCTGCTTCCGGAAACATTGTTTCCCCCCAAAAGGAAATACAGGAAACACCTTCCACGGATAATACCCAGGTACGAGTATGGTTTGCAAAAGAGAATCTTATCTCCATTAAGGAGAGTGCAAAACCGGATGCAAAAGAGCTTGGAAAACTGAAGAAAGGAGAGCCAATCCTCATTAAAAATGTAAAAGGGGATTGGGCCGAGACCACAAGCGGAGCCTATATAGAGTTAAAGAACCTAAGCAAGACACCGGTGTTTGTAAAGAAAGAAAAGAGCGAATGGACAAGATAAATCCTGTGATTTTGCTTTTTCATCAAGTTTAAGGAAACCTCGTCCTTCAGAGCGAGGCCCTTCAAGCTAAGTAGTCGCTGGCGCGAAATGCGCCAGCGACGTATCCTGGCGAGCCCAGGCTCGCATAGGATCTGTTGTAGCATGCTAATATTTTGGGACAGATCCTATGCTTTCCTTCCCTTGCCAGAATACGTCCTAAGGCGCTTTCAGCGCCTTAGGATTAAGTAAAATCAGGAGAGGTTTAAGCTCCTCCTGATTCGAAGCCCGGTCCTTTAGGACCGGACTCAAAAAAAAATTCTTTAATTTGATTAAACAAGGCTATATGCTTCAAAAGTGTTTTCCTAATCTGAGGAAGGAGCCGCTTGTCACCGAATCTGATAAATAGCACCCTAGCACAAATTATGATCAGACCCGTTGAAAAACTTGGTGTATATAATTCTTTTTTCATGAAAAGCCTTGCAAAGATCTTCTATCCGCCGGTCAATTTTAAACTCCTGTCTATTCAAATGGAATTTGTTGGAAACCGGAGTTTCTCCATAGTGATCCTTGCCGGGGTTATGGTTGGAGGTATCTTTGGGTTTCAACTAGGTGAAATATTTAGAATATTTGGTGCAGAATCGATGATAGGCGCAGCAGCCGGCTTTGCGCTGTCGAGAGAGCTCGCCCCAATGGTAGTCGGGTTCCTTGTAACTGGAAGGGCCGGATCTTCCATGGCGGCGGAAATCGCCACAATGCGCGTCAACGAACAAATAGATGCCATGAAAGTCATGGCGGTAAATCCATACTCATATCTTGTTGCCCCCAGAATTCTGGCATCGATTCTCATGATGCCATTTCTTATGGTATTTTTTGTTATTGTCGGGGTGATTGCCTCCTTTATAATCGGAATTGCATTTTACGATGTCGATGTGGCTGATTTCATGAACAAGATACAATGGATTGTCGCTCCAAAAGACATTTTTCTTGGAATCCAGAAGGCAGCCGTTTTTGGTCTCATTTTTTCCATTATTGGATGCTACCAGGGGTTTTTTGCATCAGGCGGCGCAAAAGGGGTCGGCAAAGCCACAACAATGGCCGTGGTTGTATCCTATGTTTCACTAATCGTTGCCGACTATGTTATCTCATATCTTCAGTTCCTTTAAAAAAAAGTAAAAATCAAACTCCGAGAAAATGTACAAAAGACACGACCTTTTTTTTCCCGCGAAAAATAATCTGGGCAAATTTTTCATTCTCGAAAACCGTCGTGGTTCTATTTCAGCAAATTGACAATTGATAGACTATAAGAGGAAGGATGTAATAAACCAACTTGTGACAATGGATACATCTTGAACAAGACTGTCTTAAAAAAAATCTTAGTATTCAGCGCCTTTTCAGCGACATCAGCCATCATTGCCATTTTTATCATTTCCGGTGTCCTGCAATACTCAAATATTTATATGAAGGAAAAGGTTGAACATGCCATAGATACAGCTCAAAAAAAACTCGGCGTCAAGATAAAAATAGAAAACAAATCCCAGCATATGACACGGGTAAGATTTGAAAATGTTGAGATACCCCAGAAATTTAGAACTGTTATCAGCAATATTACAGGGACATTCAATACCAATCCGTTAAGCCTTTTTGATACTCCGATCAGACTTCTTCAAATCGATGGTATCAGAACAAAGATTGAACTGAAAGAATTGAAAGATCTATTCAAAGACTATATGAATAAGCCTTTTCCCTCAGATGAACTTAAGGCCGCATCGCCGTTTGATTTTGTTATTTTTAAAAAAATTCCAGAAAAAATTGAGGCAAGTCTTGATTTTCTTGAAATCACGGATTCCAGTAATGAAACAATATTTGCAATCAGAGGACTTAAGATCAGTTACAGCAAGTTTGATGCCCTGCTTAATTTCAGATTTGACTCAATCATCCATAAAAATAAAAACCTGTCAGGCCCTGCTGGAGGACAGTTGATCACACACTCACAAAGTTCCTACTATCCTCTCCTTTTCTATCAGGAAGCACAAAAGCCACACGCTTCATGGAGCATCAAAGGGAAGTTGGCCAAAGACTTCTCTTCAATCAAAATATATCTCAAAAGCTTTGGAATCCCTTTGGATCTTTTCCCACAGCTTAAAGATATCATCTTTAACGCATCAACAGTGAACTATGCATCTTCTGTCTTTCTGGCGAGAGGCAACAAAGACAATCAACTGGAGTTTTCCATAAGCCTTGGAAGCATCGATTTGGCTATAAAACACCCACTCATCAGCAGCAGAGAGATAGGTCCAATTCCATTCCAGATCATGACAAAAGGATTTTACGATTTCGATAAAAATGAAGTGACTCTTTCCAACGGAACAGTAAAATTGCAGAATAGGGTTTCATTCTCAAATCCCGCATCAACCCTGAATCTGAATTTTTCAACAAAATCTATATCATTGTCTAATCCGGATTCAACCGGTTATTTGGAGTTTACAGCTACTTTAAATCCTACCAAATGCCAGACATTCATAAGTACTCTTCCCTCCACGCTAATACCAAACCTTAAATCATTTGATCTGTCAGGAGAGGCATCATTCAAATTGCACCTTAAGATTAATCCCAATGATCCCGCCAATTTTTACCATAATTTCGAAAATATTAACGCAAACTGCAGTGCATTGAGCACTGCCTATGAATTTTCAAGATCAAGGTTGCTGTCCCAGTTCCCAATTTCAGAGTCAGGCAAGGAAATAGAACTCCCCAGATATGGTGATAAAAAGAGGTCCATTTCATATTCGATCCTTTCAGACATATCAAAAAGCATGAAAGATGCCATAATTTCATCAGAAGATGGAGGTTTTTGGAATCATAACGGGGTTGATTTCGAGTCGATACTGGCAGCAATCCGTAAAAACATCAAAGAGGGAAAAATTTCTATAGGCGGCTCAACAATCACCATGCAAACAGCAAAAAATCTCTTCTTAGGCCCGGAAAGAACCATCTCAAGAAAACTTCAGGAGATTTTTTTAAGCATCTACCTGGAAAAAATCCTCCCGAAGGAAAAGATTTTGGAAATATATTTGAACATCATAGAATACGGCCCGGAAATCTTTGGAATAAAAAATGCTTCCATACATTATTTTAACAAAATGCCAAAAGATCTCTCCCCTCTTGAATCTTCCTTTTTAGTTTCAATAATACCAAGCCCAGTAAAAAGATATAAAAATTATTGTAACGGCATGGTATCCAAAGGACTGCGAAGCATGATGGACCATAGCCTTGCGAGAATGTCGAGACAAGGCAACCTTGAAGATACCGACTTTAAAAAGGCACTCAAAGAAGATCTCGTTTTCAATGGTCCCAAACCCATGTCTCCTATGGCCGCAGAATGCCTGAAACATATAAGTTCCACTGAAACGGCAAGCCCGACCGGCGAAAAATTTGATTTTTGATTAATCAAATGGACATTCACAATACGAATTAATAAAAATTATTTCCCACCCTGCAAAAGATCATCGGCGACATGTTTTTTATGCATACCTGACCTGAAAGACCATTAAATCTCTACTCTTAACCTTCCATTTATATTGAGATTTATCATTTTATATTAATGATCTCGCAAACCCTTCCGAAAAATTCTTCATGAGAAGGGGGTTGGTGGATGCCTGCCTTTTAACCAGATGGAAAAACTACGAAAAAGAAATCATTGAAAGATATAATGATGCGTTACAATCTTACCATTCAAAAGGCACTTACTTTGGCAGGCTCTGTGCTGTTGCTATTAAATTCATTTTCTCTGGATATAATAGCAAATACTTGGAACGAAACCCCTTCTGACTGGAAGAACCCTGACTCTCTCACAAGCAAAACCGATATTTTGCTCTCCCCTTTCATGAAAACAAAAGAAAACAACAGCCTGTTCCTTGTCAATTCTCCAAGTTCCGTAGATCAACACATTGAATATCTTATTATGGAGCATTCACCTAACGTGCAAATAGAAATAAAAAGCACTCCCATAAATGGACCAACAGACAATTCAAATAATTCATTCGGAAAAAAATTCCATTTCTATTATCAAAATGTAAGACTTTGTGAGTTTGAATTAAAAGCCCATGGCATTAATACCGACATGCCCCTCATACTAGGCTCAATCCCGGACATAGATACTTCCCCATATTATGGTGAGTATGAATGGCCGGATGATCAGTCTGCTCTTGCGAATCTGGAAACTCAGGCATATTTCACTCTTGGCTACAATCCGGGATTCACCATGAATGCAAAAGAAAAATGCTTCATTGTCAGAAATGGAATATTGGTACCCGCATGGCTGATGAAGGTGGATACCGAATCTCAACTGAGGTATGAGGGTATTGCCGATGATCATATGACATACTACCTGGAACCTAAATTTTTTCACGTTGACGGATCAGCAAGAGTATATGACAAAAATGCAAAAGACGGCGTCCTTGTAGATTACCCTTTGAAAGATCTGACTGGAAATCAGAAACTAAGTAACAAATATTTTTATACGGAGCTCAATGACCCATCTTATACGGCGGCAACCTCCGCAAATTATGTATTTAACTTTGATCCGGTCACACAGTTGTCACAGTTTCAGGAAACCTCAATATTCACACACGCAACAAAACATCTTGAGTGGCTGATCCAGCATAGTTATACCAAATTCGGAAGCAAGAGAGTCAGACTGTTGGTACATGCCGTGGTGAATAATGAAGTCAATAATGCGCTTTACCAACCGGACGCCGGGCCTGCGCCAACTATATATGTCGGTGACGGTGATGGGACAACACTTGCCAACCTGGCTACTGATGAAGATGTGGTATCTCATGAATTCGGTCATCATGTTATTTATCGAACCCTGACAACAGTGACTGGTCAATCCCTCTCCCTGCATGAAGGTCTTGCAGATTCCTTTGTATTCGTCAGGAAGGGAAATGCCTGTCTGGGAGAAAGCATTTGCCCCGATAATAACCTCAATTCAAGGATATGCGAAATCAAGGGAAAGTGTTTAAGGAGCGGTGACAATACAATTCTGTATGATGCCGCTGAGAAAATGGAGGGGCACAAGGCCGGCCAGTTTGTATCAGGATATATTTGGGATCTTTTTTCCAAAGAAAAAATCCCTCAAAATGACCTTTCCGAGATCCTCCAGCGTGCAATTGATTTTTTTGTCTATAACAGCGGTTATCAACACTTGGTGATTTCCTTGATGTATGCAGACAAGGAACTTTATAAGGGCAGTTACTGTTCAAAAATATATCTTTCAGCATACAAGAGAGGGATGGGCCCCATTATTAAGGACTTCGGTTGCGGCCCCGACACATTAAGTGATTCACTTCAGGGACTTGACACCTCTCTTGCCAAAGGTCAGTTTCCTGAAAAGCCATCATCAACATCTCAAACCACTCAGGCTCCAACGGTAAAGACGACAACCAAAACATCAAAAGGCGGCGGAATATGCGGCACAATTAAAACAGGGAACAATTCCCACTCAAGCTATATTCTCTTATCATTTTTTGCAGCTATCCCTGTTATTTTGGTTCTCTTTATGCCTAGGACAAAAAAAGCTCCAGCACCCGTCGTTGTTAGAAAGAAACGTTTTTAGTGATGGAGAAAAGGCCATTTTCAGCAAATTAACTGGAATTTTTTTAATAATTGCACTTTTCTGCCCGTCAGATTCAAACGGCGGAAATGACACATTGATTCCTACTGACAGCCCTGGCCAGATGAAACCGAATCAAACCGAAAAAGAAGGCCCGGGCGACGCACCAATTTATTTTATTATAAGTATTATATGGGAAGGGGACCACATAAGTTCACATAATCTTTCCGCACTGCATATTCTTCGAAGGAAATTGCAGGGAATCAATATGATTCATTTCATATGTCCTGCATATTTCTTGAAAAAAAATGCCAATGAAAAAATAATCATCACGAAAATAAAATCCACCATACGAACGGGGGATGACATAGGCATTTATTTACAGCCATGGAAATCCCTTACAGACCGAGCCAGGGTAAAATTCAGAGATTCAAAATCATTCTGGGGCAACAAAATTGAAGATATCGCCTGTGAGACAGACTGCGGCAGTGAAATCCCGCTTAACACATATGAAAAAGACGAGGTGGGAAAAATTCTGGAAACCAGCATAAAAACGCTCAAGGACCTTGGATTCGGCGAACCCAAATCGTTCTCGGTCGGTGGATGGCAGTCATCAAAAAGCATCTATGAAGTTGCTTACAACAATAACCTGAAATACAGCTTTTCCGCAGCTTCTCCACAAACCTTAAAAAAAGGGCTTCAATATTACCCGATTTTCGGCTGCATAAATCAAATATGGCATAATATAACACCATCAAATCAGCCATTCATATTTCAATCTGGAATAGCCTCGATAATCGAATTTGGTAATTCAGGAATGAAAGCTGATTATCTCACTGCTGAAGATCTCGTCGAATTGTTTAGGGAATATTTAAGACTTCATAAAGAAAAGCCTGACAGTCCTCTCTATTTCCATATAGGTATTCACCAGGAAACCGCATATCAGTTCACAGAAAGGCTGATATCTGCATTTGAAAGAATCCATTTCATCTCACAAAAAGAAAGTGTGTTTCTTAAACAGTTCTCCCTGCCGGACCGCAACTTCTGTTACGGAAATTGACATCCTTTGCGCGATGAAATATTCTGAATAAGTTAAAAATGTTATTTTGAAGGTATTTAACCATGTATGTGGATGTTCATGCACATTTGACAGATAAGAGATTTGAGTCAGACTTGGACAATGTTATTTCCGAGTGCGAAAAACACGGCCTTTCCTCAATAATAGTGAACGGTATCGACCCTGAGACAAACCGTGCCGCTCTTGAGATGGCAGACAAATACACCATTATCAAAGCCGCCCTTGGAATATATCCGGTTAACGCCGCAGGCAGGATGGCTAAGGGACTTCCATTTCCCGTTCCAGATTTTGACATCGACAGGGAGATCGAATTTATCGCAGATAGCGCAAAGAACAACAAGATCTCAGCAATTGGAGAATGCGGACTGGATGGATATTGGATAAAGGAAGAAACGTATGAATGCCAGGAAAAAGTATTCAGGCAATTGATTGAGATTGCCTTGTCAAATGATCTTCCCATCATAGTCCATACAAGAAAGCTTGAATCTAGATCGATTGAAATTCTGGCCAGCTACAAAGCTCCCAAGGTAATATTCCACTGTTTTGGAGGAAAAACCGATATAGCAGTCAAAACAGCGGAAAAGGAAGGATGGAGTTTTTCAATTCCCGCAAACGCAACCAAAAACGAAGCCTTTAAAAAAATGCTTCTTTTACTGCCCAAGGAAGCGATTCTCACAGAAACCGATTCGCCATATCTTTCTCCGGAGAAAGGAGAAAGAAATACCCCTTTAAATGTAATAAAAACGGTGGAATTTATGGCCAGGCTTAGAAATTTGGAAACAGCTGAGGCAAAAGAAATAATATGGAATAACTACAAGCGTCTTTTTACATCCAGAAGTTGAAGCCGACACCAGCGGATTTTGTGTCCGTTTTAATGTTTTCCACAACCTCCGACCCTGAGTTTCTAACCAAATTTTCTTTGAACAGTTTCCCGCTTATAAAAACAGAAACCTGGTTTGACATGAAATAGTTGACACCACCAGTGTAATAGAATCCGCTTCCAAAAAAATGGCTCTTGGTCAAATCCCATTGATAATCAATTGTCGATGCGAGTATGCCGGCTCCAACTTCAACGTTTCCCACAGGAGAATAAAAAATTGCCTTTGTCTCTCCCGAAAATCTGGAACCCAGGATATGCTCAAAGGAATTTTCCTTGCTGTTCATATTCAAAAGCGTATGCGAAACTCCAAATTGAACAAACTTCATGAGTTCCACGCCTACGGTATTTCTAATACCAAAACCCTGCCATAACCTGTTCTCTCCGTCCTCAACTTTTTCTCCAGCTTTGATCCTGTCATAATATCCATACTCGCCATCCACCTCTTGAGATATGAACGTATTGTTAAGTTCACTTGATCTCATTGCCGAAATTACCGAATGGCTTCCGGCAAGCGCTTCACCCGCAATAAATCCTGACATCAAAAACATGACAAAACTGAAAATAACAGTTCTGTCTTTTACCATTAAACCTTTGAATATTGCTAGTTTCATCGGCAATTATCTCCTTTGAATTACTTTTTGTTCAGAAATTGGTTCTTGCCATTATCTTCTTCACAGCTAATAATTTTGCAAATGTCGTGCCAATTTTTTGCGGCAAAATTATATATAAATACATTGCATTAACTGACTGGATGGATGTAAATGGGCTTTACACATGAAAAAAAGTTGACGAGGGAGGGAAAAATCGCTTCTCAGATCAAAACCGGTTTGAGCCATTTTTTCATTGATTCAAACTCAATGCATTTCCTGGAAGCATAATCCCTGGCCTGATCCAGATCAATCTTTCCAACGCCGAAATATCTTGCATCGGGATGCGCAAAATAATATCCAGACACAGAACTTCCAGGATTCATGGCATAATTCTCCGTCAGGAATACTCCGGTATTTTGTTCAGCTGACAGAAGTTTCCAAATAGTCTCCTTCTCGGAATGTTCGGGACAGGCCGGATAACCCGGCGCCGGTCTTATCCCTCTGTATTTTTCCTGAATCATCTCACTGGCAGTCAGATTTTCATTGGTTCCAAAGCCCCAGTAATCCCTTACTTTTTTATGAAGAAACTCCGCAAGTGCCTCAGCCATCCTGTCGCCCAGGGCCTTTATCATGATTGCACTATAGTCATCATTTCTTCTTCTATACTCTTCAGACAGCTTGTCAACAGCATCTCCCATAGTAACAACAAAAGCTCCAATATAGTCGATTCTTCCCGACTCCAGTGGTGCAATATAATCCGACAGGCTTCTATAAACCGTTTGATTCTCCTTCTTTCGCTGCTGGCGCAAGAAATGAAATTTGGAAATTATTCCTGATCTGTTTTCATCCGAATAGACTTCAACATCATTGCCCACACTGTTGGCGGGCCATATTCCGAAAACCGCCCTTGGCTTAAAAAGAGCTCTTTTAATAATTTCATCCAAAAGCCCAAGTGCATCAGAATACACTTCCCTGGCTCTCTCCCCATACTCTTTCGAGCTGAAAATGTCGGGATATTTGCCAGCAAGGTCCCATACCTGAAAAAGCGGGGTATAATCGACATATTTAGACACCTCCTCCAGAGATATATTCAAATCCCCGTTAACACCAATGGACTTAGGCCTGACAATTTCAATATTCTCCCAATCTGTTTTAAATTGCCTCCTGTTCGCCTCCTCATACTCGATGAATTCAGAACGCCTGTTTCTAATATTGAAACTCTCTCTTGCCTCCCGCTGATGTTCCTTATGCCCATTGATCCATTCCACGCCATTAACCCTGTCTAAAACACCTTTAAGTATGCCGACAACCTTTGAAGCATCCTCAACATGAATAACCGCACCACTATAATTGGGTGCTATTTTCACTGCAGTATGAACTTTTCCGGTCGTGGCACCACCAACAAGAAGCGGAATCTTAAACCCCTCCTTTTCCATATGCCTTGCAACATCTATCATCTCATCAAGAGAAGGCGTGATAAGACCGCTCAAACCTATTGCATCGGCTTCAACCTCCAAAGCTGTTTTCAATATTTTTTCACAAGAGACCATAACCCCCAGATCGATTACTTCATAATCGTTGCAGGCCAGTACCACTCCAACAATGTTCTTGCCAATATCATGAACATCTCCTTTCACAGTCGCTATCAGAAATTTCTTTTTTTTGCCTCCTTTGTGTTCCCCGTCACTATTCGTTTTTTCCATCTCGATAAATGGAGTCAGGTAGGCAACCGCTCTTTTCATCACTCTGGCTGTTTTCACAACCTGCGGCAAAAACATCTTTCCATCTCCAAAAAGCTGACCAACCATCTTCATGCCGTCCATAAGCGGTCCCTCAATAACTTCCAGAGATGACCTGCAGCTGCCCCGGGCCTGCTCGACATCGTTCTCAATATATTCACTGATACCGTGAATAAGCGAATGGCTCAGTCTTTCCGAAACACTGCCATCCCTCCATTTCTTCTGATCTGTTTCTTTCTTTTTTCCTTCCGCCTTGAAATTGTCTGCGAACAAAATCAATCTGTCGGTTGCATCATCCCTTTTATTTAAAAGCACATCCTCCACCACAGCAAGCAGTTCCCTGTCAATCTCTTCATAGACTTCCAACATTCCCGGATTCACTATTCCCATATCAAGACCCGCATTAATGCCATGATACAGAAATGAGGAATGCATTGCCTCCCTTACAATGTTATTGCCTCTGAATGAAAATGAAACGTTGCTTATTCCGCCGCTTACAAGGGAATAGGGGCACGATGCCTTAATACCTCTTACGGCTTCGATAAAGTCGACAGCGTAATTGTTATGCTCTGATATTCCTGTCGCTACAGTCAATACTGCAGGATCAAAGATAATATCCGCAGGGTCAAAGAAATCCTTCTGGGTCAGGAGATCATAGGCCCGCTTTGATATCTCAACTTTTTTGTCCCTGTTTTCCGCCTGACCGTTTTCGTCAAACGCAATGACAATCACGGCAGCGCCATACCTTTTTATCAACTTTGCCTGTTCAAGAAATTTCTCCTCCCCTTCCTTCAGGCTTATTGAGTTAACAATGCACTTCCCCTGTGAGCATTTCAATCCTGCCTCGATTACCGACCATTTTGAACTGTCAATCATTATCGGAACCTTTGAAATATCCGGTTCCGACGCTATCAGATTCATAAATTTCGTCATGCACGTCTCACCGTCAATGAGACTGTCATCGAAACAAATGTCGATAATATTCGCTCCGCTCTCAATCTGCTGCCTTGCGATACTCAATGCGGATTCAAAGTCATTTTCCTGGATTAACTTCTTGAATCTGGGTGATCCCATGACGTTGGTTCTCTCGCCAACCATTGTGAAAATTTTTTCCTTGCTGTCAATATTATAGGTTTCAAGTCCGCTCAATCTTGTCATTGGAACTATCTCTGGAATTTCCCTTGGCGGCCTTCCCTTCAAGCAGTTCACAATTTCAGCTATATGGTCAGGAGTGGTTCCGCAACATCCGCCGACCACATTGACAAGCCCTGAAACCGCAAATTCACACAGCACGGACGCCATATGTTCGGGAGTTTCATCATAACCCGTATCACTTAAAGGATTTGGCAATCCCGCGTTAGGATAGCAGCTGATATAACAGTCCGCTATTTTCGACAGATTTTCAATATATTGAAGCATCTCCCTTGCTCCAAGGGCACAGTTGATGCCTACGCAAAGAGGTTTGGCATGACGTATCGAATTCCAGAACGCTTCTATGGTTTGCCCTGAAAGGGTTCTGCCGGAACGATCGGTTATCGTAACAGAAATCATCAGGGGGATTCTTTCGTGAGAAATATCAAAGAAAGATTCTATTGCGAATATGGCTGCCTTTAAATTAAGCGTATCAAAAACAGTCTCGACCAGAAGAAGATCAACGCCTCCCTCTATCAGAGCCTTAACCTGTTCAAAATAAATATTTACAAGAGTATCAAAATTGACATTTCTGAACGAAGGATCGTTTACATCCGGGGAAATGGATGCTGTCCTGTTCGTCGGGCCAACACATCCGGCGACAAAACAACGTCTTTCACTGTTTTTATCACAAAACTCCCTTACACACTCCTTTGCCAGCCTTGCGGATTCCAGATTCAATTCATATGCCAGATCAGCCAGACCATAGTCGTCCTGAACAAGGCTTGTGGCGTTAAAGGTATTTGTTCCAATTATGTCAGCCCCTGATTCAAGATACTTCAAATGAATGGATTTAATAACATCAGGCCGGGATAGGGAGAGTAAATCATTGTTGCCCTTCAAATCTTTTCCATGATCCCTATATCTTTCTCCCCTGAAATCATCTTCCGTCAGCTTAAACCTCTGAATCATTGTGCCCATGGCACCGTCAAGAATCAGAATTCGTTCTTTTAGAAGCCTTTTAACCAAGAGAGCAGATGGGGTATTTGATCTCATTTGATTCCCGCCTTAAATTAAAATTTATTTTTAACAGGATAGACATTAAATTTTGTTGAAGGAATAATCAATAAAAATGGTCGGGTGCTCCTCCAATGTCAATGCTGAACGAAGTGAAGCATCTCTTTAGACATTCTTCCATAACGGATAGGAAAAAATCCTTTCCAGGACATTCGAAAGTTCAGTCAGCGGCAGACCTACCACATTGCTATATGAGCCGTCTATCCTTGAAACCATATAGCCACCTCTCCCCTGGATGGCATATGACCCCGCTTTATCCAGCGGTTCACCAGTTTTTACATAAAATAAAATTTCCTCCATTAGAAGCGGCTTTATTGTTACATTTGTCAAAACAGCCTCGGAATGAATTACAGGTTCCCTGTCATCCATTCTGCCAAAAACCGTCATACCTGTAACCACCGTATGAGTCTGACCAGCCATCATGGTCAGCATATTTACCGCATCCTCTTCGGAAACAGGTTTTTCAAGAATTCTGTCACCCAGCACGACTATGGTATCTGCGCTGACAATTAGGTAGGAAGAGCAGGCCTTTCGTTCCTCCAACAAATGTTTATCAACATAAGTGGCTTTCGATCTGCTGTTTCTTAAAGCATATTCAATCGGTTTTTCACCTTTTCGCAAAAGTTCCTCAAAATCCGGTTTAACCACCTCATACCGAAGTCCCATTGAATCCATCAGCTCCCGTCTTCTGGGAGATGAACTGCCCAAAATAATCTTCATTGCACCTCTTCTTTAAATTTATAATAATTTCAAGCCATTTCGGGATACTTTCCAGCACCATCAATTATCACCTTTAAGAGATTCCAACAAGAAAATAGATTTTTTTACCCATATTGTTGAACCAACTATATCTATTTGATATTATTCAAATATAAATTATCAAAACATTTCCATAACCAAATTCCGGACAATTTGAACTTAAAATTCCAATTCTGGAAATATCGTAAAAAAGAGCGACGGGCTCAGTATCCGAATCATGGTTATCAAGGTGGCAAGTGTCGATAGTTTTACAATAATTCAATATATTCAGCAGCTTAATTGTATCATTGATGGAAAATCGTGAGTAACAGGACTCAATTGCCTGAAATCCCAAGGGACCATGACCTAACCGATTTGACTATGTTATAATATATATTATTAGTAATAAGAAAAATAAAGAAACGAACGAATAATTTAAAACAGGTTCTGTTTATTTCATATGTGATCTGGAATATACGATCTGAATTACCCTAATCTTGGAATTATATGACGCTACCTTCAGGTTCAATTCATGGATTCAGCTGGCCACTCAAAATTGCCATCTGGTTTAATGGCAAAAATGAAAGAATTGCCCCTGATCTTTCTGAAAAATTGACAAGAAAAGGATGGACAATTCCAAAACCCCTCTCTCAAATTGGAACATTGACATACACGCTCAGAGAAAAAAAGATTCCATTGATCATTGTAGATGATTCTCCTCAAATGCCGGTTCAGCTGGTCTTAAGGTATCTTTTAATGATTAAATCAGCACACATCCTTCCGATCATTTGTATTGTCGACGAGAATCTGGCAAAATCCAAAGATGGTATTCTCTCTCTTCCCAATATAAATATTATTAAAAAACCTTATAACACCACCACATTCATAAGTTATTTCGAAAATATAATTTCAAAATGGACCTCAAGTCCTTACAATTACCTCCTCAACACCTTTATAAGTTATTATCCAGACAAAAAGAGTGACTTTACAAAACGCCTGATGGAACTCAGCAAAATAGATGAACTGCGTGCCATGACTTCTCCATCGCTCGCACTTGTTCTTCGCGAAAGGTCCAACGAAACCGCTGCGGAAAAATTTCTTTTAAACGCCTTAAAAATAAACAACAATAACATTTCGCTGATCGTATCTCTGGTCGATCTGTATATCAGCAAGGCAATGCCTGGGATGGCTCTTCGCCTTCTTAATGCCGCCAACGAACAGAATCCCAATAACCCGAGCCTGTACCTGGACAACCTGCAGGTTAACATAATGCTTAACAACATTGAAAATTGTATCCCGATACTGAAAGACATGATCGGTCAAAATTATTTGAAAAACTTCGCGGAAGATATGTTGTCCAGAATACTGTATGCAAATGAACGGACAGATCAATTGAATATGCTTATTAAACAAAGCCCGACACTGGCACAATCATTTGGATTGCATGTATCATAATATTTTTTATAGTTGAGTTACCATGAAAGAATATCTGGCATATTGGGGTGTTGAAAAACCGATCTTCACCGACATTGTGGATAACGAGGGTTCTCTGTACATAAACAGTAATATAAAAAGCATAATCGAAAGATTAAGCCTTCTAAGCCATCAGGGATCAAACCTCATGCTGATTACCGGTCCCTGCGGTCATGGCAAAACAACTCTGGGAAGATGGTTTCACAAGAGCCTTCATCCTTCAAGCCATGAAGCCCTCCTTCTGGCATTATATAATGATGAAACCAAATCCGGCTGGCTTCTGAAAAGGCTATGCCAATTCCTTGAAACCGGAAATATCAGTTCCTTTGACAAGAAAATTGCCGATATCACAAAAGTGTTTCACGGAATAGACGAGATTGTGCAGGAAGGACGAAAGCTTACCCTTATCATTGATGATGCGCACAAAATCAAATCGAGAGATGCTCTGGAAGAAATTCACACTCTTATCGGCACCCAGTCAGCAACAACACATTTTTTAAATATTTTGTTGATTGGAACGAAAGAACTTAAGGATCTTGCCGGCGCATCACCATCCATGAAAAACAGAATTACCTTTGTCTCCGATATTTTCCCTTTAAAATTTAGCGATTTTAACGATTACCTCAATTTCAAAATATCAAAATCAAAACTCGATCCCAATGTCATTTCTGAAACCGCAAAGAAAAGCCTGTTCAGACATAGCAAGGGTATATTCAGCCTTATTAACACCATAATGGAAAACTGTTTTATTGACTGTTACCTCTCCGGAAAAAGGCAGATTGATGACTCAATTGTTGAAAAATCTGTCAGTTTAAGCTCACTTGAGACACCCACTCTTCAACATCCCCCTGAATTTGCAATATCAAAAATGGAAACCAGCCATTTTTCACAGGCAGCATCTCCGTCCGCCTCCATAATTTCCTTGACTGATCCGGCTACTCCACTCTCCATCAATATCAGTAACAGCTTCGATCTGTCTGAAGATGAAAAAATAGACTTGCATCAAAAAACACCAGTAAGTGCGACCGAACGAATTGAATCCACAAATCAATTTGACATCTATTCTGAGCAGGGAAGAGATCAACCAGAATCAGGTAACACAGTGAATACTGCATCCTCTGAAAATATTCAGGGGCCATTTGGAAATAACGAAGAAAATGATGACAAGCTGGCCATCCTTGACAATATTGCCGAAAAACAGCCTGTACCTGCTTCAAAAGCCGCTAACAATGGCCATTTGGCAGCGGAAACAACTAAACCGAGGGAAAATGTAAAACTTGCCAATCTATTTTTCAAAAGCAGTAAAGGAAGAAAAGAATAAAAAATGTTTTTTGATTTTTATAATTTTTATATATGCAATAAAAAGAATTTGGAGCACTCTCCTTTCAGATAAAAGCATGAATTTGAAAATGCAAAAATTATTTGCTGCATTCAAAATGGGGATCCAAGCTCCTTTTAAAATACATGATTACTATTAGTAAAGCCATCCATTGACATTTATAACTTAAGATCATAAAAAGCAAAAGTTGAAATGCTTAATCATTGGAGAGTGTCTGACAGGATTGCAATTACCGTATCAATAAAACAGGAGTTCCAGAATTTTAATGAAGTATGGGATAGGAAAAATCATTCCGATACTATTTATGATGGGACTTATTATTTTCTTAATAAACATCTTGATTGACAATCCATATTTCCATAGTCTGGCAAAACTTATAATTAACGAAAAAATAACCCAGAAGACCAATCTGGAACTAAAATTTCAAGCACTGGGCATTAAAGCCTTCCCTCCAGGAGTTGATTTATACGGATTAAAAGTAACCGAAAAAGGAAAATCCAATATACCTCTTCTTGAAGCCGCACATATAAAAACAAGTATCTCCGTCTGGTCGCTTTTTATGGGAAATCCAAAGATATCTGTCATTGAATCAAATGAACTAAAAATATCCTACCCATTCCCAAAGCCGGTTGAATCCTATTTTGTCACAGAGAATAATCCCTCATCCGAGCAAAAACGGCCTGAGTTGCCGGTATACTGGCCCCCGTCCTTTGATTTGCCGGTTAACCGTATAATCCTGATAAATTCCACAATCGATTTTAATATTCCAAACAAAGATGTTAACAAACCAGCCTACTTTACTGCCAATCTCAAAGGTCTCAATATTGATTTCAAATTTAGAGGATGGAACAATTTATATGCAGAACTGGATATTCAATCCCTTGATTTGATAACTTCGGGAAGCCACATAATAAAAAAAGCCACACTGGCAACAAAAATAAGGCAAAATGAAAACCTATTCCAAACAGAATATTTTACTCTCAATTCATATAATCTTAACTTTTCGGGGAGCAACAACGTGAACCTGCTGACCTCCGAGGCAAACACAACATTACCGCATTTTTCCAAAAAAATTCTTGAATTCATCAAAATAAGAAGCCAAATAAAATTGGATAGCAATTCCGATCTCGAAGTTCTGGGAACATATCTGGATATAAAAGATACAAAAGGTCAGGTAAAAGGCGAGGCAACCGTTACAGTCTCCGTACCAATTTCAAGAAAAAATAAAAACGTCCAGTGGAAAGTCTCAGGTGCAGGAGAGTCTCTCGGAGCCAAATTGGCAAATTTTCTCCTCTATGATTCTAACATCACTTTTGACATAAACCAGGAAGGAATGGATTTTAAAACAATCAAGGTCAAAAAGGGTGATAAGGAATATGCAAAAGGATATGGGAGAATCAACTTTGATAATGCTGTTCAATACGAGTTTTATGCTTCCCCCAAAAATCTTCCCCTCTCAACACTTTTAAAAGCGCTCGTGAGGCCTGACTTTGAACTTTTTGAGGCCGATCTTGCAAGCGCCAACCTGAAGATATGGGGAAAGGGTTTTCCTTTCATTTTAAAAGTCACCGCTGATTCCGAAATGGAAAATATTACTGTCCCCTCGCTGAAAATACCGATTAAAAGATTTAACAAATCTCCGTCATGCAATATCAAATTAAATCTCACCGCTACGGAAAATGATCTTCGCTTTGACGGCACACGCGGTCAATGCATCAGTTCCATCCGAATGCCTGCCGCCTCCAGCCAGACTTCGCCTGCACCGCCAAAAACAAGAAAAGATGAACCTTCAGAAGTTTTTGTAGACGGTCCAATTTTTTTTGACAGCAAAAAGGGAATCTCGCTTAAAATTACGGCAAAATCAGTCGATGCAACCATTGGAAGCTTTTATACACAAGTGCTATCATCCGGCTCCCTCTCAGGAAACGTCTTAATACAAGGTCCTTATTCAGACATCAGGCTTGATTCGGATTTCATGTCCGACAACCTTAAAATAGAAAACATCCCACTTGGAAAAATCGACGGCAAATTCGGGTGGATAATTTCCAAAGATGAAATTTTTCTGACCGGATATACCGCAATTCATCCAAATGGAGGAAGAATCCACATTCCAAATGCCGTTATTACTATGCATTCCCCTCCGGAACTGGAGATTGAAACACGCCTGACATCTGTTCACGAACAATACATAGCCAGCATCTTCCTGTCGATATTTCCCAAAGCCGGACTCCAGTTCGGCGTAGATGATTTCTATGCAAAAATAAAGGGCCCTTTATTAAAACCCTTTGCCTACAACGGTAAAGTCAATTTCAACTTTACGAACGGATTTATTCAAGATGAGCTGTTATTTACAAAACTGACAGGATCTCTGCAAGCAGATAAAAATGGTGTATCAGCAAAAGATGTCAAGTATTCCCTTGACAACCTCAAGGCTATGATTGACTTCAATATGCAGCACAACTCCGACTACAATCCAAAATCAAAGCACAGCTATAACAAAATACTTGAGGAACTTGGCCTCGATATGAAAGGCCATCTGAAAATGCATCTTAAAACCATCGAGGATAAACAGACTGCTGTAGAAAAGATTCGAGGAGACAGAAAGCATCAGGATCATCTTTCAATGCTGCCATATGCAGGAAAATACCTTTCAGAAATAAACCTTGAAGGAAAACTCTCCATTGACATGTTCCTCGAAGGAACCCTTGAAAAACTTCAGGGAAAATTCGATATTGATCTTGACGATCCAGTCATTTTCGGTTCACCGCTTGCCCCTTTTCAAATTGGAGGATTCATAAATGGATCAAAAATCGACATCCCGCTTATCAGTCATTCCGGAAATGCTCTGGTCGGACGACTTTCTTTCGATTTGGATAAGCCCAAAATACCTTATGAATGGTATTTCAGTTTAAACAGGTTTGATCTTAGGGCAATAGGATCAAAAAATTTCTATAACGATCCAAGAAATTACCTCTATGTTACTGCCAGTTGGAATATGGCTGGGCATTTTGAGGATTTTTGGAAATCAAAGGGCAATATCACCTTAATAAATACTGAAGCAAAATTATTCAGTGACCTGAAAGAGGTTCCAACAAAAATAGAATTCAGGCAAAAAGAAGCGATAACCATAGTAATTGATCCATCCTCAGGCTGGAACATTAAAGACAACAAATCACTTAACATTTATGGCGAGGATATTGAAATTTTTGTAGGTATGAACCAGAATATTCCGCCCGACAATCTGAACATCGGACTTAGTGGTTCGATTAATCTTGATATTCTGAAAAAGCTGCTGCCCTACATAGAAAATTCCAAAGGCAGGCTTGCTTTTACGGGAACGGTAAGTAAAAAAATTGAAGATCCTGACATCTTTCTAAAAATAAGGGATATGGACAAGGACACCTCATCAGAGAAAGATTATGACGGTGTCACTGTTGGTTTTTCCGACATCCCGCCTCCTTTTAAAGATATACATGTCGATGCAACCTATAGAAACGGCATTTTAGAGCTGAATAGAATAACCGCAACAAAAGGAAAACTCGGAAAACTTCTTATCACAGGCAATGTGGATTTTTCCGAAAATGCAGCAACCCAGTCACTGGTAAATATTAATCTTGATCGTGTCGATATAGAACGAGTGCCATTTGCAATCCTGAAAAACATAGATTCAACCCTAAGCGGAGATCTGTCTTTAGCCGTCAAGAGCACGCCTATGAAACTCAGTGGCAACCTGATTATCGACAAGGCACTTTCCGCTGGAAAATTTGATATTAGAAAAGAGGTTCTAAACAAGATATATAAAACTGAAGTATCAACCAAGAGTATTCCCAAAAATCCGCTGCTTGAACTCTCAATACATGTGCAGGCAAATGAAAGCGTCTCCATTCAAAATAGAAATCTGGCGGTAATTCTCTCATCCGATGTCAACATCACCGGGAACGAAAACTCACCTGTCATAATAGGAAATATCAATATTCCCAAAGGAAAGTTTACGTACAAGAGGGACTTTGAAATCCAAAGGGGAAGTATTGTATTTGATGAGCCCTCCTACCCGCCGGACCCCAAACTTGATATAATCGGCGAGACCAAAGTCAGTACCTATAAAGTCTCTGTATATATTACAGGCAACGCTTCCTCCCCCAAGGTTTCATTATCCATCGATCCGCCAAACAGACCTGATGGAACCACCATTACCAAAATGGATATACTGGTCCTTTTATCATCGGGACAACTCCCGGATTCGGAAAAAACCATTGGTGAAAAACGTCAGGCAACAGATGCTGCAAAAGTGGAGGCGGCAAACCTGTTGATCGGACAGTTTGAAGAACCTATCGAAAAACTCTTTGACCTCTCAGGACAGACCGTAATAAGACAGGTCTATCTTGATACCTATCAGCCAAGCACCGAAGTTGGCGGAAGCGTGGTTCCAAGGCTGAATCTTCCCGTTGATATCAGTGATGACTTTAAGTTTATATTTCAGGTAGATAACAACTCAAACATGCGTATTTCCTCCGAGTATTCAATTCATGACGGTATTTCCCTTTCAGGCAGCTTTGACAAAAAGAGTGAAGTCAGGGACAATTCAACTTCAACAACAAGAAACACCTTGCCGGAAACAGATACTGGAGTGGATCTCAGATTCAGATTCACTTATCCATGACTCCGGGAATTACTATAGTATTAAATCAACCTGCATGATAATATTTCCATAATAGGTTACAATAGGGCCTTATAATATGCGGGTTGTGAACATATCGATGCTGAAAATCATTATTTTATTAGTATTCTCCCTCTTCAATTTAGAACTGTCGGCCAAAGAGTGGATAATTACCCCTTCAGATCTTCTTTCAACAACCGAAACAGCTTCGTTAAGCAAGAGATTCCCCTCAGTCAACAACGCAAACGAGCTGAATATGCTCATCATGGCCATAAGCCGCCTGGATCCCCTGCTAAACCTTGAGGCTTATCACGAAGGAAACATTATCCATATCAAGGGAGCCAAGGCCAAACCAATTGGAGAAATACAGTTCAAACTGACTACGAGAACATTTAAAACAATTTTACAGGACAGAATGCATAAATACATAGGACAGGTCGATTCTCAGGAAGTTCGCAGAAAAATGCAAATGGAGATTTCCGAATATCTGGCCGAGAGAGGTTTCTTTAAAATCAAAATCAATCTTATACCTTTCACTGACGAAAATTCAACAATTTACCTATTTAAAATAGATGAGGATTATCCTTGTCAAATCAGTAAAATAAAGACCCAATTCACCCTTCCCAGAAACATCCGCATAGACCTGTCCGTAGGGGACTACTGCGACAAGAAAATCATCGAAGAGGCGATACTGAAGCTTGAAGACGAACTGAAAAAAAGTGGATTCAACCAGACAAAAGTAGGAAAACCGGAAATAAATTTCGATCAGGAAAGCAATTCAGCAATCGTCTATATTCCTGGTTTTCTTGGGAAAAAGGTAAAATATAAAGTCACTTCACCAAACAGGCAGTTTTGGAACAACAACCTCAATACAGTCGACCCATTAATATCTGATCCCGATACAATAAAAGCGGAAATCTCACGCAATTATATAGCCAATGGATATGATGATATCAAAATAGATCCTCCCAAAATGCTGCCCTCTGGAAAAGATGAAACCTTATATGAATTCAACATAAAACCTGGTCCGCAATACCGAATATCCGATGTTCAGATTGAAGGCTCGTCCGTCTTCAGCGAAAAAGAATGCCTTTCCATATTAAATCTTACCAACATCCTGAGCGTTGATGCTCCGCTGCTTAATCAGGACTCGCTTAGAGACAATCTTGACGCTTTAAAAGCGTCTTACAGCGCAAAAGGTTACTGGGATACAAAGATAAACACCCCCCGAATAATCAAAGATCAGTATACGGGCAAGGTAAGGCTTGTCATTCAAATACAGGAAGGCAAACAGCGAATTTTCACCGACCTTGTAGTCCAGGGTAATAAACTTTTGCAATATGATCAAATCAAGGATCTCCTGGACATGAAACCCGAATCACCTCTCATTTGGAAAGATCTTCTGAATTTCGAACAAAATCTTAAAAACACATACCACAACAACGGCTATTTATTTTCCACTTTCAAAATCGACTTGATGGAAAAGCACACAACACGCAATATCCAGGTACAGATTGTGCTCAGGATAACTGAAAACAATCGCGTAAAATTTGGTGATATAACCATTACAGGGCTGGTGAATACCAAACGGATTGTCGTCGAGAGGGAACTGAGATTCTCTGCGGGAGAATGGTTCGATCCTGAAAAGATTGAAGATACAAGAAAAGCTCTGATTAACCTTGGAATTTTCAGCTCGGTCAGCCTTATCCCCTCCGACAGCTCATCCATGTATGAATCAAACGATACTATTCCCTATACAATCGTGCTTCGCGAAGGAAAACCGGGCAGTATAACTTTTGGCCCTGGCTGGAGCTTGGATAATGGTTTGAGATACGGCTTTGAGAGTTCCTATAACAACATAGGGGGTCTTGGACGACAGGTTTTTCTGAAAGCCGCATTCAGCGAGGAGAAAAATCAGCAGTCAATAAACAAGTCAGCCGCAAACAAGACCCTTATAGGGCGCACTATCGGCGTCGGGTATATTGAACCCTATGTCCTTGGATTACCGATGAATGGAGCAATAAGCCTGGGACACAAAGCTGCTGCCACGACATTTTGGGAAATCAGTCGTTCCGGAGAACTGTCACTTGACCACACACTCCGGCAATATGTTATCGGAGGCCATTTAATCGGTTTCTATGGTCAGAAGATAGCTGAAATAGAAAGCGACAGAACGACCTCCATAGACTTGATAGAATCCAAGGATATCAGGGTCGGACGGGTTGGATTGAGATTCAATCTTGACAGAAGAAATGACATAAGCTGGCCGACGAAGGGATATATCATGTCATCAGAACTCAGCTGGGCAAGATATCCTCTTGGGGGAAACCTTAAATACTTTAAATGGGAAGTAAGTAACGGCCGTTATTTCAGCCTTTCAGATAATGTTGTTTTCGCCGCAAGAATCGCACTGGCAGCTTTTGAGGAGGTCGAACGCCTGGATCATGTAAACATCCTCCCGACAACAAAGCGGCTAAACGCGGGTGGTGCTGAAACCAACCGCGGTTTCAGACCACAGGAGCTTGGC
>JADFZC010000244.1 GCA_015232735.1 Oligoflexales bacterium
TTTTTGGAGGATAATTTTTGAAAATCAAGCAGTTGGTTGACCAGACGGTAAAGTCGGTTGGAATTATGAATGGCCACCTTGATTTCACTCTCTTTTGGATACTTTTCGCGCAAACTCTTAAGCGGGTTTAAAATCAGCGTAAGAGGGGTCCTGAGTTCATGGGATATGTTTTGAAAAAAGTTTGTCTTGAGCCTGTCCACATCCTGAAGCTTGACATTCGCCTCCCTGAGCTCGCTTGTCTGTTCCTTGACCTTCAACTCCAGATTTGCGTTTAGATCATTCAGATTTGTATTCAGATTATTGATAAGATCCATTGCCTCTTTCTGTCTTAGACTTATTTTGTCTCCAAGGGCAAACGACAAAAGGACAATCTCTGCCGCCGATCCGACTTGAACACAGTATTCAGTCATGTTATTTACGGGCAAAAACCCCAATGCGGCCACACCGAAAAGGATACCCCCGAAAAATATTATGACAAAAGCCAGGACATAAAACCTTGCCGGCCTGAATCCCTTTGCGACAGAAATGATTCCGACGATTAAAAAGAACAAAGCAAACGATGAATTGAAAAGCGCCAGAAAATGAATGCTCTCCTCAAGACCGAAAAGCGCGCTGGCAAACATCGCTATCGACAGCGGCTTGAACAATATGTTTATCAGACGGTTGATAGTTTTATGGCGTTGTTTCGTTTCCAGGAAAATTTGACTGAAAAGACAAAAACAGAAGTCGCCGACAGAAAGAGTAAGTCCCATGTTATAAATCGAAAGAAAGGTGTTATCAGGCCATAGATACTTGAATGTAAGGCCGTTTACACTGCCTTGAAACAGCATATACGTCGCCACCCAGAATACATAGACAAGATATGAGACATCGCGTATCGAGATAAAAAGAAAAATATTGTAAAGGAGCATTACAAGGCACATGCCGTAATAAATTCCAAAAAAAAGATTTTCGTTTGATACGGTTGAATAAAAGTGTTCGGGCTGATAAACATCAAAAGAGAATACCAGCGAATTGAGCGACTCCCCCCTTACAAGAATTAAAAACGGAGTGCCCTTGGGAAGATCCAGCGGAAAAACAAAATTTCGATAATCGATAGGTCTGTTATAATACGGATATTTGCTGCCAACCGCCATTTTTTTCACTTTCCCATCCGGACTTATCAGATAAAGATCGACATAGGAAAAAAAGGAGAAATCGAGTTCGAGGAAAAAACGGCTTATCGTACCGCAATGATTCTCAATTAAATACCTGAGCCAGTATGCGGATTTGGAGTAACCGAATGAAGGAACCCTGTCCGATTGATGGATATTCCATTTGGGATTTTCCTCAGACCCTTTTACAATATCCTCTATTTTGATATTTTTCAGCGGATCCTCAAGGTACCCGGTATACTTTGCCAGTTTCAGCCTCTTATCATTATCAGACAATATGACTCTCGGCATTCTGGCCGAAGTCTCCCTAAACCAGATTTCAATCCGCCTTTGAAAATCCGAAGAACCTTTGACTTCGACATATTCATTTTTAAAATCGCCGCCGTCAGCACTGCTTTCATCCCTGGGTCCCGCTGATGCTAAAAGCAGAGATCCATAAATAAATATGAAAACAAAAAAATAAGTTTTTTTTCTGACGGCGCTCACAATTCCACTTTCTTCAAATTTTTTTAAAAGTACTGAAAATCTATTAAGTTATCGGAAGAAAAAGGTCAGGATATAAACCCTGTGACGTGGAAAATTACCAAAATTTCAATGAAAGGTGTGTATTTTTAAGATATTGCCTCAAAAGGCGCATTGAAGGGCCAATGGTTTCAAAGACTCCAAACCCGAAGCGGCTACAGCCCGTACTTTTTCCAGATGTCCTGCAGGACACCCTTTTTTTTCAGACTATCCAGGGAATCCTTCAGCTTGGCAACTGTTTCATCGGGGACACTCTTGTTTACTGCTATGAAGTAGCCATCTCCATTTATCTCATCAAGATATATTACCCTCCTGATGGTCTTTGCATCAATATTCTCTTTTTTCAGGAGGTAATGGGCCACAGCATCCGGCATCGGCCAAAGGTCGATATTGGACGAGATGAGTTTCTTCAAATTCCAGCTGTTGGGCTCGGCGCCTCCCACGGAGAAAAGATGCTCATTCAATTTGAATCCTTTTGTAATAAGGTATTGCTCGCGGAAGTCATCCTTGGTGGTCCCTATTTTGTACTTTTTCAAATCGTCGAGTTTTTCAACCTTGATGTCGCTGCGCGAAGTCAGCGCAAAAACGCTGTTTGTCTTTGGAACAATCGGTCCCACCCACTTGAAAAGCGGTTCGCGTTCCTTCGACCTGCCTGTCGAATAAAGCAGTGTCCCTGGAGTCGTTTTAACCGTCTCAAGAGCCTTTGGCCAGGTAATCACCTTAATTTCATAGGTGAATCCCGCTGTTTTCAGGACGGTTTCGACAATCTCAGTCGAAACCCCCGTGACCTTGTTCCCTTCCGTAAAGTTGTATGGGGGAAATTGCTCAGTATAAACCTGAAAATCCAAAGCATAGGCGACTGAACAAAGGAAAAATGTAATAACTGCAATTATTCGGCAAATCATCGAGTTTTCCTCCGGGAAATTTTTAACAATATAATAATAAAAAAAAGCCTGTCCCATAATTATACTTTTATTGAAAAATATTTCCAAGGCAATAAAGAAAATTCACATGCCGTGCTCACCTTGCGCACCTTTTCACAGCAAAATTGTCGACCGCTGTTGTTACCTTGTCATCAGAAGTATCGTAAATGGCAATCCGGCTCTTATTGTACAGTGTCAGATAGAACTGTGCTTCGCTTGCCAGCATCGACGTAGCGCTATCCTCCAAAGCCGTTACAGTCACCTTGAAGGGATCCTTGTCCACGACATAAACCTGCGGTTTCTTATACGCCGTCAAGTAAAGCCTTTTTCCAATCGATATCATATCGGAATACTCCGCAGCCTCCACGGGCTGTTCGCTGACCTTTGACAGATCGCTTCTTTTAAAACGCACAAGACTGTTTTTGTAGTCGTTGACCACCCAAATATCCGAATCGTCCAGAGCAATGTTGCCATAACCATATTTTCCATCATCAATCTTGGCATATCTTATTTCGCCGGACGGTTTCACATGCCCAATCGAGAAACCGTTTCCGATCAAAATCCACAGGCCGTCGCTTTCCGCCGCAATGTCAATGTAGTTATCACTCACCTCTCCGGCTTCTATCGTGCGATCAATCTCAAGAGTCGCAATCGCGATGCGTATGATCCTCGGCCTGGTTTCCGTCGTCCCTCCGCCATTGTCAGCAAGCCAGAGGAAATCACCATCGGGGGTGACACCAGAAAGATTGTGTCCAAGTTCCTTTGATGTCTCAAGCGCCTTGGTGCTCATATTTATCTTGTGCAGTTTCTTGCCGCCCACCGCCCAGGCAAACCCCTTGTAAACTATTATATCTGAGGGCGAAGGTTCACCGCTCAGGGAGACGTACTTCAATGGATCGCTCTTGCCGGAAGGCAGTTCGACAAATTTTATCATCTGGGGAGTGGTCAGATAACAGGCCAGTGTCGTTGCTGCAGACTCGCCTGTCGCGTCACCGCTTGCGGAAGGCTGGTCAGTACCTGGTGAGGCCCCGCCTGTGGGTGAGGGTGTTGGCGTCACGCCGCTGTCCTGAGGCGTCTTCCCGCCTCCCGAACCATCTTTCTTGCATGAGACACAAACAAGTGTGGACAACACCATGAATATGGCGCAAACGCATAATACAAACTGCCGCAACATAATCAATCCTCCAAAAGCTGCATGGCCTGGCCTATGCCGATATATTTTTCAATATGATATCATACTGGTTAAATCATTGATGCACCAGTGAAATCAATCACTGGCCAAGGCTGGTGATTATGGACATTCGACCGGCACTACCTGAAAATTATGCAGGTTTTGTGCAGTCTGGCTTACAACTGCGACCTTGTTCCCGCATTGATGCTTCACGGTAAAATTGTTGGCCACCTTTGCCGTTACGTATATGCAGTACCATCCGTTCTTATCCAAAAGTTCCATCGATCCCGTGTTCCCTATGCGTATATCAAAATTCACGACATAAAGCTGGGCCGATGCGCTCTGTTCATTGTGGTTAAATATCACGGTATTGTTCAACTGGCCGGAATCCGACAGACTCAAAATCCTGGGGCTGTTTTTTTGACTCTCGTTAAATGGATTATCACCCCACTTGCTGAGGCATTCCTTAACGGCATTTGCGACCTCTGCGCTCGGCGAAGCCGATGGGGTTGCTGCCGACGTGGCCGCTGCCAGGCTGGGAGCACTGCCGCCCGATGCCGCAGGATCCCCTGCCTGAGGGGAAGACGGCTGAGCAGGCTGAGCCCCGCCAGCCTGTTCCGCAGCGCTTTTTTCTACTTCCCATCCCAAAGAAGGCGCACTCGGATTTTCAGACGGTGAACCCGAAGGATCCGCCACAGCCGGGCTTTGAGATTCCTGAGCGCCTGCCTGCTCCGGCTGCGTTCTTGCATCCTTTTTCGTGCCGGCCGAATTGAAACCGCTTTGGCTGTTACATCCTATGACAATAAACGAGAGTACCAATATTACTAATATTATTATCCTGGAAAGCATAATATTCCCCCTTCTCAAATTGCCCTTAACTTCTTTTCGGAGCAATTTGGCACAAATTTCATTGGCAGATATTAATGCAATAAATACAAATTATTATATAACATATTTCCATCATGCGAAATAAATCCGGACATATTCTCTGCCTTCTTTGATGATTTAAAAAAACGAACAGATTCTAGACATTAAGGCAATTTGCTAATATAATTGTCAAGACACCAAAAAGCCGCTTTCAAATACGGGGATTCTGATGTTTGAAGATAAGAACGAACTTGTCCTCGAATTATATCCTTTTACAACAGGATTATCCG
>JADFZC010000245.1 GCA_015232735.1 Oligoflexales bacterium
CAGCCCGGATTTCTCCGGATCAGGGATGATTTTTCAGAGTGATTTTCCATTCAGATTTGGGCTCTGAACAAAGTGAATAGCCCAAAATATTTGAACTGTTCGCTTTGGGCAAACAGCTTCCGCCTGACACGATGATCCCTGCGGCATTTTATTGCACATAAAAAAAATAAAAAAATAATTGCATTTAAACAATTCCTTTTTATAAAAATAATGCGCATTGTGTTTCATCCTTTTTAAGGAGTTTTTGTCAGAAAGGTTATTAAAATGAGTAATGCAAAAAGTAAATCCAAGGTTGTTTTGGCATATAGCGGGGGTCTTGACACATCAGTCATATTGAAGTGGTTGATAGACAAGGGGTACGAAGTAATCGCCTACGTGGCCAACGTAGGGCAGGATGAGGATTTCGAGGCGGCAAGGAAAAAAGCCGAGAAAATAGGGGCAAGCAAGGTCTATGTCGAAGATTTAAGGGAAGAGTTCGTGACGGATTACATTTTTCCGATGTTCAAGGCGAACGCGCTTTATGAGGGCAGATATCTGCTTGGAACGGCGATATGCAGACCGATCATAGCCAAACGTCAGATAGAGATAGCCGAGATGGAAAGCGCCGAATTTGTCTCACATGGCGCCACGGGAAAAGGAAACGACCAGGTCAGGTTCGAGCTTGGCTTTTATTCGCTCAATCCGAAGATAAAAGTTCTGGCACCATGGAAGATGAAGGAATTCCAGGATGAGTTCAAGGGCCGTTCCGATATGATCAACTATGCCCAGAAAAACGGGATAGAAATCAAATCCACCCTGAAAAAGCCTTATAGCGAGGATGACAATCTCCTGCATATAAGCCACGAGGCGGGAATCCTGGAAGATCCAAGTTCAGCCGCGCCCGATGAAGTCTATTCAAAGACGACAAGTCCGGAAAAGGCCCCGGACAGGGCCGAATACATTTCAATCACATTCAAAGACGGTGTTCCAGTCAAGATCGAAAATCAGGATACCGGAGAAACCAAAGACTCTCCGCTTTCACTTTTCAACTATCTTAATGAGATTGGCGGCAGGCACGGCATCGGAAGGGTTGACATGGTTGAAAACAGATATGTAGGCATCAAGTCGAGAGGAATCTATGAAACCCCAGGAGGGACGATTCTTCTTACAGCCCACAGGGATATCGAAGGAATCGCGATGGACCGTGAAGTGATGAGGCTCAGGGATATGCTTTCAGCGAAGGTTTCCGAGCTGATATACAACGGCTTCTGGTTCAGCCCTGAAATGGATTTTCTGATGTCGGCCATCAACAAAAGCCAGGAGCTGATAGACGGAACCGTATGGATGAAGTTGTACAAAGGTTCAGTCTACGTACTGCGCAGGGAGAGCCCAAGCTCCCTCTACGACAAGGAGCTTTCAAGCATGGATGTAGAGGGCGGATTCAACCAGACCGATTCCGAAGGATTCATAAAAATAAATGCTATCCGTCTCAAGGCTCATCATGCTATTACAAAGAAGAACAAGGCCAGAACTTCAAAATAGGATTAAAGTGACATGAAATTATGGGACAAGGGAAAAGAGTTGACCCTGGAAATCGAAACCTTCACCGTAGGCAGCGACTATATTCTGGACCAGCGTCTTATTCCCTATGATGTAAAGTCATCGATAGCTCATGCCGAGATGCTGAAAAGCATAGGCCTTCTGAGTGACGAGGAGCTCGCCAGCCTGATGAAAGGGCTGACAGAAATATCCGGCCTCGCAAAAGAGGGAAAATTCGGCATCAGACAGCAGGACGAGGATTGCCACACCGCGATCGAGAACTATCTTGTCGCAAGGTTCGGCGATACCGGAAAGAAAATCCATACCGGAAGATCCCGTAACGATCAGGTCCTTACAGCCATCCGCCTTTATGAAAAAGATGCTCTTTCAAGTATCAAAAGCCTTTGCCAGTCGCTTACAGACATTCTTTCAAAATGCATAGCAGAACACGGGGATATCTCCATACCGGGATATACTCACATGCAAAAGGCAATGCCGACCACGGTTTCCATATGGCTTTCATGCTTCGCGGATTCAATGAAGGACAATATTGTGTTTTTGGAATCCGTCCTCAGGCTTATCGATCAGTCCCCGCTTGGAACCGCAGCGGGATTTGGCGTCCCGGTGCTGCCGATAGACCGCAAGATGACCTGCGATCTTCTCGGGTTTTCAAGGGTTCAGGAAAATCCGGTATACGCACAGATGAGCCGCGGAAAATTTGAAGCCGATATTTCGCATGCCTGCGGAAGGATCATGTACGACCTTAACAAACTCGCATCGGATCTTATACTGTATCAGATGCCGGAATTTGGGTATTTGTCTTTGCCTGAATCCTGCTGCACAGGAAGTTCAATCATGCCTCAGAAAAAAAACCCTGACGTCCTCGAACTTGTCAGGGGCAAATATCATGAGGTAATCGGCGAGGAAGTCAAAATAAAGAGCCTTATAGGCAATCTCATTTCCGGATACAACAGGGATCTCCAGCTTACCAAGCAGTCGCTTTTCACAGTGATTGACATAACCTCTTCCTGCCTTTCGGTAATGCAGACCGTCATATCAGGAATGGAAATAAACAAAGGCGCATGTGAACAGGCTGTAACCGGGGAGATGTACGCAACCCAGAAGGCTTACGAGCTTGTACTCAAAGGGGTTCCGTTCCGCGAGGCCTATCGCCAGATTGCACAGAATCTGTCGGCCGAAGGACCTTCCGTTAAAAAAGATGTCAAACGGTAAACAATGGTCTCCATAATCATCATGTCATTTTAAGCATGGAACTAATGGAAAAACCGCCACATGGACGGGCAGCCATTTTTGACGGAAAAAGCAGAAGTCAATGGTTTGCGAGATTTAGATAACGATAAGATTCCAATGAAAAACTTTTTTGAATTAAAAATGCATGTATACTATATATCCTTCATATACATCTTCCTGTGTACGGATCAGAGGCGGATATCTTGTTTCAAATTCAAGGCAAAATAATCTTTCGGGTTACAGCCTCAAACTTGACCGATATTTTCTGATTGGAGAATTTTGCATGAAAAACCGAATATTGCTTACGGCACTCCTTATGATCTTATGCTGCGTTAACCATGCGTATGCGTACTCGATCGGCGGCCCCGATATTTCGGAACCGATTCAGAGCAGCCTTTCGGAAGGGATCACTTTGGAATGCCAGATAACACTGGTGGTTAGAAACAACACCAAACATGAAGCCTGGGTCGCATTTGGCTACCTTGATTCATCCAATATATGGATTTCCAAAGGATGGTACAGATCGGGTCCTATCACTGACGATCTTGTACTGCAGTTTAGGACAGACCAGGGATCCATATATGCCTACGCAGAAACCCAGGGAGGAGGATTCGGTGAGGGCACGCTCATGCTCATCCCTGAAAACGGCCGTAACGGCACTGCAAGTTTTTGCATAAATTCACGATATAGATTCGAGAATACAGACGCCACCTGCGAGCAGTACTACAGAGACCCGAACTACCGTATGCAGAGATTCGGAAAATTCGCAGTCAACGAGCCATGCAATTCTGTCCACACCTGGAATTTGAACCGTTAAAAAAGATGCGCCGTAAGGCAGGCCGCAAAAAGCGCGACTGTCAGATTAAGAAATGCCGATTGAATCACAAGAGGCCATCCTCCTTCACTGCGTTGTACGACAAGGGTGGCAAAACATGGTATGTACAGGACGGTAAAGACTGTAAATGTGATGATCTGGCGCATGGTCATCACAGATGCAATGTCAGAGGTTCCAAGAGCGGAAAAAAGCATCACAAGCGCCAGCTCTTTTCTGAACAGGCCCAAAAAAAGAGTTATTCCGACAGATTCCGGAAGTTTCATTCCCCACACTGTAAAGGGGGACAAAAACCTGTTTATGGCTGCGTCAGCACCGAAAAAGGATGCCATGGAGAGCGCCATGCTCGATATTATTATGACAGGCCAGGCTCTCACAAGGAAATCGTAAAGGCTGATCCATACCTTCTTCATGATGATATTCGGATATGGCCTGCGAAGCGGCGGAACTTCCATGACAAGGCCAATGTCCGTATGAACATTGAGCCGCGATAGAAGATATGAAACAAACATCGTAAGCATCATGGTCCCGATATAGACCAGTATGGCAGAGGCGGTTCCCAGATATTTCCCGATCAGGCCCAATATCACAACGGTTCTTGCCGAACATGTGATGAAAGGAATAATCAGCATCGCATGCCGCCTGTCCCTTTCGCTTTCCAGGTTTCTCGTGGCCATTATCGCCGGAACATTGCATCCATAGCCCAGTATGATCGGTATTATCGATTTTCCATGCATTCCCACCCTATGCAAAAGACCGTCCACAATAAAGGCTATGCGAGGCAGAAGGCCTGTATCTTCATAAATTGCAAGAAGAGTCAAAAGCGGAAGAAGGTAGGGCAGGACTATCCCTATTCCCGCCTCCAGACCCTCCACAAATCCGGCAATTATCATCTGGATGGGTCCCGGATACCTGCCGTTAAGGAAAAGATGCAGGAAATTTAACGGCCGGTCCAAAATTTCCGAGATGAGATCACCCAAACGGAACGATACTGAAAACAGAAGAAAAACCGACACAGCTATGACAAGAAGACCGCCAAGGGGAGTTGTGACAAACATGTCTATTTTTTCCCGGATGGTAGTCGATCTGAAGTGGCTGTGGGACGCCACTTTCTCGTAAAGATCAAGAACAACCGCATGCCTATGGGATGAAAGTACGCTTTTTTCGGGCCAGTCATGCATCTCGGCAAGATTCTGCCTCAGCTCCCTTATTTTATCAATTACGGAAGGTTCAATATCACCGACATGTCTTTCAAACTCCTCATCCATCGAAAGAAGCCTGATG
>JADFZC010000246.1 GCA_015232735.1 Oligoflexales bacterium
TGTGCGCTGTCGTCTGTGCTGTCGTCATCATTCAAATTTCGATTTTTTGACATTCTTCCTCTGTCTTCATCATCAGAAAGGAGCCATTCCTTGATGATATGAACCTTTTTATGATTCGAATTTTTGGTGCCAAAGTCCATTTTCCCGATGAAATCTGCTATCTGTTTTAAGACCTCGGGGATTTTCCAGGGATATTCCACATTCCTGAAACGTATTCCCGCTGTTTCCAGCTCTTTGCTGTAGGTATTCGCCTTTGACTGCCTGAGAAGATATATCGACGTCTTAGGATTTTCGCGGGAAAATTCCTGAAGTGCCCTGTTTCCGTATAACCCCAGCATGCTGTCGTCAAGGAGCAGTACGTTCACATCATACTTGCCAGAGAAGCCCTTTAATTCCAGGATGTCACCGAAAATAATGAGCTTAGGAATTGGAACATTCGATGAGGTCAGCATCCTGATTTCCCTTTGCAGCCTGATATCGCTTATTACCGCAACAAGATTTACCACAGGATTTTCAACCCTGATTGCCGGAAATTCAACCGAGAAGCAGCTTCCTTTTCCGGGTCTGCTTACAACGCCGACCTTTCCACCCATTTTTGCGGCAAATTCCTTTGTAAGCGCAAGTCCAAGACCGGTTCCCTCATAGAGTTCGGACGCCGATTCTTCCACCTGGGAAAAAAGCCTGAAAAGCTTTTTCTGGTTCTCCTCGCTTATGCCTATGCCGTTGTCCGTGACAGAAATAACGGCTTTCCCTTCGAGATGCTGGAGGTGAAGCGTTATTAACCCGTTTTCCTTCACGTATTTTAATGCGTTGGAAAGATAATTAAAGACAATTTTTTCCAGGGCATCTATTTGACCATTGATAAAGATCTGATGAATGTATTCTTCATTATAGGCTTTGTCATTTATTTTCAGAATGAACTCAATATTCCTTTTTTTTGCGGTTTCCCTGAAATAGTCGCCTATAGTGATGATAAGGTCGGTCAAGTTGACTTCCGACATGACAAGATGTCCCTCGGAGATCGAAAATTTTTGAAAATCAAGAAGCTGATTGACAAGTCTGAGAAGCCTGCTGGAGTTTTTCAAGGCAGTGGAAATGTCCTTGTCTCCCGGATATTTCATATTTGCATTTTCTATAGGACTGAGAATAAGCGTAAGAGGCGTTCTTAATTCATGCGATATGTTTTGGAAAAAGTTTGTTTTAAGCCTGTCCATCTGTTGGAGTCTGTTGTTTGCTACGATGAGCTGCTCTGTTTTTTCCTCGACCTTTTTTTCCAGATTGTTGTTGAGTTCTTCGATGTTTCTTTGAGCCTGGTCCTGCTCAAATCTTATTTTGTCTCCGAGGGCGAAAGATAAAAGGACTATTTCCATTCCGGATCCGATTTGACCTGAGTATTCGGTCAGGAAGTTTGGAGACAGGATTCCAAGAGACTGCAGTACAAGAAGGAATGTGCCAATGAACATGCAGCTGAAGGCCAGTACGTAAAATCTGGCTGGCCGGTAGTTATTCAGTAGCGACAATATTCCAATCGAAAAGCAAAATAAAATGGTGACAAGGGAAAGAACAGCAATTAAAAGCTTGACCGCGCTTGCGCCTATCAGGAACAGAAGAATAGCCGCAATGAGCACACCAGGGTAAAGTGTCACGCAAAGCAGGAAGTGCATTAGAGGCTGCCTTCGTCTTGTCTGCAGAAATGCCTGGCTAAACGCTGTAAACCAGAAAAGAACAGACAAAATAAAGGAATAAACACCGTATTTTGAAAGCAGGGAGCTTTCAGGCCATAAATGCTTGAATGCCAGCCCGTTGTAGGATGACTGATAAAGAAGAAATGAGATTACATACAATGAATATAAAACATAGACCTTGTCTCTGATGGAAACATATAAAAACAGGTTATAGAGGATCATTACAATGATCATTCCATAATATATTCCGTAAACCGTGAGTTCCCGGGATTTTATTGAATGGAAATATTCGACATCCCATACGAACAGGGGAAGAACCATGGAACCTGAACTTTGAACCCGGACTGCCATAAGGATTTTCTGGTTTTTCGGAAACGTCACAGGAAATACAAAATTATGATGATCCACGGGTCTTTGATAATATGGATATTGGTTGCCCGCTTTTGACAGATGAACTTTTCCATCGGGCGTAATGAAATAGAACTCGATGTAGTCATGGGAATTGTAGGCAATCTCAACGAAATATTTTTCCTGGGCACTGCTTCTGTTTTCGATTACATATCTAACCCAATAGACGGATCTCGTATATCCGAAAACAGGAACCATGTCATTGCGGTTAGAAAGCCAATCACGTTCCTGTTTGTCGACGCTGATTATTTTGAGAATGTCCAAATTACCGGAAGCATCTTCAAGATAATCGATATATTTTGAAAGACTCAATTTTTTTGTCTTCTCGTCGATAACGGCGGCAGGCATTTTTTCGTAAATTCCGTTAAGATACTCTTTGGTGATCTCAGGATCCATCTTCGGCAGTTCCTGTTTTTCCGATGAATTTCCCGATGCCAGGATATTTGGTGTTTCGGCTTTCAGTGCGGCTGACAGCATGACAAAAAACACGCATACAGTAAGAAATTCAGCGAATTTCATTCTGTTTTTGTAAGTTTTTTCGATCATTGTCATATTGCAGCCTTCCATTAAACAGCCATTTTGGCATTCTTGGGACTGTCTTTTTTCTCGCAATTGATATCGTCATATATAATTTTATAGAGTGAGGTCTCTCCTACACCCTTAAGTTCAAAAATTCCGGCTTTTACCCATTTATAACCGGCCAGACTGTCTCTTATGCTGGAAGAGAAAAATATCTCACCCGGGGATGCGTTGATTTCAATTTCCGAGGCGATATTTACCATTGGACCTATTACAGTGTATTCCATTCTTTCCTCGCCCCCGAACATTCCGACGATGCCGCTTCCCTTATGGATGCCAACTCTCATTGAAAATTCAACGCGGAAATCCCTTTGCCAGATTGTGTTAAGATGAGAGAGATTTTTATGCATGCTTATGGCACAGTCAATTGCATTTTTTACCTGGTCTGCGCTGGACATCTCGTCCGGCGCGCCAAAGATAACCATTATTCCATCACCGAGAAATTTGTTTATTGTTCCGCCATGACTGAATATTACACTTGTCATTTTGTCGAAATAGGAGTTCAGGATCTCAGAAATCAGATGAGGTCCCAATTCCTCTGCCATATTTGTAAACCCCATGAGATCTGCAAACAGTACCGTCACGTCCATAAGTCTGGGGATGTCATCAAATATTTTCTTTCCCGAACATATATCATTTACAAGTTTGCGGGGAAGGAACCGTTTCAGGACGTTTTCAGTTAGAATGAAGTTAAGCTGTTTGATTTTCTCTTCGTCCGACTTCAGGTTGATAAGATTTTCCACAGTGCTGAAAAGCTCCATTTCGTCAAACGGTTTCCCAAGAAAAGCATGTGCACCCTTGTGAATCCCCAGGACCTTGCTGGCCTCGTCGCTTTTCGCTGTAAGGAGGATCGTTGGTATTGACGAAAGTTTTTCGTTCTTCGACATGCGGGATATCATTTCAATACCGGAAACAACCGGCATCATCCAGTCAACAATAATCAGGTCCGGTTTGAGTTCCAGAGCCTTGGAAATGCCTTCTTCCCCATCTTTTGCGCTGACGACCCTGTAGGATTTGCTCGTGAGCAGCCTGGTTAAAAGTCTTCTCATATCCCTCAAATCATCAACAACAAGAATGAGTTTTCCATCTCCGGAATTTGCGTCATCTGTCTCTTCGAGAGCTACACAAGTATGAAATTCGAAGGATGGATCAATTTTCAGTTCATAATTTGAAAGGTCGGCAACTTTTATGGGGCCCTTTCCGCCTGACTGTTTGAACCCAAGAATATCGGCTTTAAGATCCTTGAATATAATCGGCTTAAAATATATCTTTTCAACCTTGGCCTCATTTATTATTTCACATGCTTCTTCGACATTTGGATCGCCTGAAAGTATCAGTCTCACAGTAGCCGGCGCCCTGATTGCAACCTCCTTCAAAAAGCCGGTTCCTTTTTCCTCCTGCATATGGAAATCGCATAATATACATAGATACTCGGTTCTGGAAAAGAACCTTCTTGCCTCAGAGAGCGTGGGAGCGACGTCCGATGTGATCCCAGCGGCATTAAGCTGCTTGTGTAAAAGAGTCAGGATATCCTCGTCGTCGTCAACTATGAGGATATCTTTAAAGGAGTTCTTTGGAATATGCATGGGAATTCTGATTCCAAACGTGCTTCCTTTCGAGATGGCGCTTTCAACAAATGTGTCGCCATTCATCGAATGTGCCAGATTTTTGACAAGTGCAAGGCCAAGGCCGCTGCCCTGAAACCCTTCAAACCCGATATCCTCAATTTGGAAAAAAGTTTTGAAAAGTTTGGCCTGATTCTCAGGCGATATGCCTGGTCCTTTATCCGTGACACTCAATACCGCCATTTCACCGTCCTGCCTGAGGGATATGGTGATGCTTTCCCCTGTGGGAGAATATCTGATCGCATTTGAGAAAAAGTTTAAGACTATTTTTTCCAGAACATCCAGTTGTGCCATCACGTAAATGTCTACACCGGCCTTAATGTCCTTAATAAGTTTAATGTTTCTGTTTTCGCAGACAGTACCCAGATTTTTACAGCAGGCATTAAGAAATGCGGACAGATTTATGGGTGAAAAACTGAGGTTCACATTGCCGATTGAATATTTTTGGAGGTCAAGAAACTCATTGACAAGACGAAGCAGCCTTTTCGAATTTTGTATCGCGAGGAGGATATCTTCATCATGGGGCTCCCTTTTTTTCATATTTTCGAGCGGATGCAGGATCAATGTCAAAGGT
>JADFZC010000247.1 GCA_015232735.1 Oligoflexales bacterium
GATTTTATGATCCTGTCATAACTTCAGAGAGCGAAAGTTGCGATCTTTTTCACTATGGAAGAGGGCCTGCATATCATGACGGGATCGATGGAACGGATTGCAGCAGGATCGAGAAGGGGTATGTGACAATATCCGTTTTGAAGCCAAGCCTCCTCTGCAATGAGAAAAATGACGAGATAAGGGATAGGCTGAGAAAGGTTGATGATCGGAAATTCTTCAATAATCAAGTCCCTTTTGGGCACTGACCCCTTTTTCATAAGGGTGTTTGATATTTTTCATTTCGGTGGTGAGATCCGAAAGCTCCACTATTTCCTGAGGACATCCCCTTCCCGTAATTATTACGCTAAGCCTTGAGGGCCGCGCCTCCAGGACATCCAGAAAATCATGAATATTTAAAAAGTTATAATGAAAGGTATAGGTTATTTCATCGAGGACGACAAGATCGTATTTATCGCTGGAAATGATTTGCTTGGCCTTGTTCCAGGCTTCAATGGCCGCCTGCCTGTCTTTTTCGAGGTCTTCGCTTTCCCAGGTGAATCCCCGTCCCATCGTATAGACGTCAAGGTTCGCAAGGGTTTTGGCCAGTTTTATTTCTCCTGTCTTGTCGTTCTTCTTTAAAAACTGGATGATGCAGCATTTGTGCCCGTGTCCAAGCGCCCTGAACACCGTGCCGAATGCCGCCGTCGTCTTGCCCTTTCCGTCGCCGGTGTTAACGAGTATCAATCCTCGTTTGTCATTTTCCATCAGCAGTCGATTCCTGTCTAAAGATTTTGTCGTTCAAATCAAGGCTCAATGTCAGCGGAACGGGGGAGGGGTCCGGGCTCCGGCCGCTTACTTAAAAGCCTGAAAAGAGAGTATATCCTGCTTCTATGAGAATTTCCATTTTATACTGCCTGTCAAAGATAAAATGTATCAACGCCTAAAATCAGCATGTATCCAAAAATCTTCAGGATGTTATTGAGAACTTACCCTTCGAACTGAATGAGGAATTGCTGCTTCAAAAGGAGGTAAATGTTTTTGGCATTGTGATTGCAGACAAACGGATTTATTGCTGGCTAGCCTCAATTTAGGACTATTCCAAATGCTAGTGAGTTGATATTTTTTCCCCTGTCATTTTATCAGAGTATCCCATATATCGACTCATAACCAGTCAAGATTGACCGCATAAACTGCTGTAAAATGGTTTAACAGTTTAATAACTAATTGATTTGTTGCGAGGAGAAAAAAATGAATTTTAAATTAGTGCCCGTTTTTGTTGCTTTGGCTTTTGCCTTACCGGCATGTAACAGTAAGAGTGGATCAACATTTTCGCAAGTGAATGCTGACAATGATACAAATGAATATATAGAGATCGAATCTGCGGATTTTATGGAATGCTCAAAATTGGAAATGAATAAATCAGCCCCAGGCATTAAAATTCAATATAATAATGAATGCTATGGTTACTTGTTTCCTCAGGGCTTTTTTAGTCAAGATGAGCTTGAAAAGAAATTTTTGGTTTTTGTAAAGGACTCCTATCCCGAACCATCGGTTATGAAGTTGTCCTCTTCAAACGATGAAAAGGTTCAAGAAAATACTGTCGCTAACGCCTACCGTCTTATTAAAAAGTCGGAACTATCATATCTACCTGATAAGCAACTCTCTGAGCGAAGTCGGAGAGCAAAAAGACGTGCCTGTAAGGCAGGAGCGGTGATCGTTGCAACTCCGGGTTACATCATAGACGTAGGGGTAGCAATAGGCTGTGGGTTAACTTTTGGCGTTGGCGCAGGCACATTTTGTTCCGGTGTTGATGATGGCCTTGGTAAAGCCAGCTATGAAGCCGTTCTACGCTCTTGCCATATCTGAGATCACTCATCTCAGCCCCTGTCAGGAGGACCAATATTCATTGAAAACGGGAGCAATAATATTCTGGATAACAAATACCTGCAGTATTGGCAGCAAAAAATTGGGAGATAATATGATAAACCTTAGGACCATACCTTTTTGCTATTTTTTAATTTTTATGTTAAACATAGCATGTTCTGAACAATCAAATAATACAAATAACGTCGCATTACTTTCGAGTGAATCTGATGACAGTGTTGTAGCAGGAGCTTTGCCAACATCCGGATTTGAAGTTCCTTATCAACCAAATCTATGGAATGACAATCCTAAGATCCTTGCCAAAACAAATTGCTATGCTTACGCATTGAATTTGGTGAGAGACCCGGTAACCCAAAGACCCATTCCATTGCAGAATGGTGTCTTCGCGCTTCAACCAGGACAATTAGCAGGTAAGATGATCGATAAAAATACCGCATTCAAAGATCCCGAAGGGAAGGAGATCATCGCCGCTGCAAAGGCTGATGCAAAAGCGATTTCAGGTACCTTTGAGTCGGTTGATGCGACTGCGGCTGCTCCATCAGATACTTATAAGGTAGCTTTAGCTATCGACCCTGGAAAGGGTTATCATTGGTACCGCCAAAATCCGGATGGCACCTGGTCCCATAAAATCGGTCCGATCGAGGTTATGGATATTGATGCCAGCAACGCCAAAATATTAGATCCAAGAAAGGCTAATCGAATCTATGGAGAAAGTGGTTATTCTTGGTTTGTTGGATTCTTTGCTGTGAAGGCGATACCCTCAGGCGCCCCATGACCGAATGTATACATGAGTTATCTCCAGGTAATTTGAGACCGGAAGGTCGATAAGAATCCTTTCCATTCATAGAGAGGAGTATTCAAAATGGGTATCAGAAGAGGGATGAATCAACTTTTTGAGCAGAGCTTTTGCTGTATCATTTCCCCTGAGCAGATCTTCAAAAAGCGATATGGCATCGCATCTGTTCATATCCATTATGGTTTCGGTTTTTATATCCCTCAAGTCGACGAGAAACGAGGAAAAAAAACCGGGAAATGCATCGACGACATCGGTATTAAGGGTATGCACGCTGTCATAAATGCAATGATAGTTCCCCTGGGTTTTGTAAACGAGAAGGTTTTTCTTTTTCATGTTCGTCAAGACGGCTGATTTTGCACATTTTTGAAGGCAGTCTTCATCAACTTTGTCTTTCTGGCATCCCTTGATCTGATAAAACAGACACTGCCTGCTGACGAGCAGCAAGGTTGGATTATAGATGCTATAATAGAGTTTGAAATTTTCCGGTCTGACGATGCTCTTTATCTGACATTTGCTGATTTCACTTGAAATAAAGGAACCCGAACAGTTGAACTTTTCCTTCAAACATAAGAGACTGTACGAGTTGACTATATTCCAATGCGGACCGGCAATCCAGACGATTCCTTTTTTGTAGGCTTCATAGGCGATTCCCATGTTGTCGGTTATGATCATCTTCGGTTGTACAGTCAGGAGAAACTGGACGGCAGCGAGATAGTTTTTTCCGATGAGGACTGGCGGAAACCATGGCACCAAGTGCTGATGGCTTGAAAAAAGATCCACATATTCGTCGACCACGTCATGTAAGCCACTGGGCAGTGCAAAATGGATGGCTGCAGAAGTCTTATCGCATAACGCCAAATCCTTTTTATCGCAAACAAGAACGGCAAGTTCTGGTTTGATGTCAGGTATGCGATGTGGTTTTAATGCTGGAAGATCAACGGCATCGATATATTTTGCCTTGTTCAAAATGGATATGATCCTTTTTTTTAAGGCAGTTAGTTCGCTAAAGGGCAGGAAAAGTCCTTCCTGCAGTTGTTCCAAATCAAGATGCGCGATGAAATATTCCGTATCGTTTAAAGAATCCAGCCTTTTCATAAGACTGGCGTGATCCAACGGCCTGCCTGTGGTTGCCGTGTTTTTGAGAAAAGAGATTTTTCCGTTTCCATCGATCGATTTTGCATGATGTGTCTGGTCTGGTGTTCTGGAACCAGCGTAAACCAGAGGGATCGAAGAAATAACAATAAATGAGACGTCTTGTGCTCTTACGGAGATTTTTAGGGGGATGCCATATTGGCCCGAAACGTTTATGCTTAAGGGGGTTCTCTCCGTGTTCCATGTCAGGGTCATTTGATCGACATGGGCCTTGATGCGTTCTTTCTCCTGGTAAAGTTCACATTCCTGTTGCCTTTGCCGGTCTGGGTCATGAGGGGAGGAAGCTGCAAGATGCGTGATCGAGTTATCCCTGGGATTATCGATAAACATTCCCTGATTGATCTCGCCCTTTAAGTAAGCATTGGAAAAATCCCGGTTAAAGACTTTATATAAATCTCCGTTATCGCTATCCAGGTGATTTTCATCCAGGAAACGACTCAGGTGTTTTTTCCAGCAATTTACTACAGTGTATACGTAGTCGGACTGTTTCATGCGGCCTTCAATCTTTAACGCATCCACTCCGGCCTCAACAATTTCCCGCAAATCAGCATAGGCTGAATTGTCCTTGAGGTTAAGGGGAAAATTCTTGCCTTGAGGCGTCGTTATATAGCGATCTCGACACGGTTGGCTGCATTTGCCGCGGTTGCCCGAGTTTCCCCCATGAACGGAGCTTAAATAGCAAAGTCCAGAAAAAGAGATGCAGTATGAGCCATGAACAAACACCTCGGTCATGATGTTGTTTTGATGGGAGATTGAAGTCAGTTCCCTTATTTCAGTTATGTTCAATTCTCTTGACAGATTGATCCGGGAGACCGGAAACTGGCGTAAAAATGCGATCTGACCTTCATTGTGAAGAGTCAACTGGGTGGATGCGTGAATTTGAAATCTGCTGAAATATTTGGAGATAATATATAATACCCCTAGGTCTTGGACGATGATTCCATCTATCTTTGTGTTGGCAAGCCTGTTCATAAGAGCGACGAACGCCGGGATTTCATGTTCCAGAATAATAATATTCAGTGTCAAAAAAATCTTGCAATTGTTTTGATGAGCGAGTTT
>JADFZC010000248.1 GCA_015232735.1 Oligoflexales bacterium
TGTCGGTATTCACGACTGGCAGAACAACAATTGCCAGAAGCGACATAATAGACGGAGGTCTTACGGGAATAAAAATCGTTGCAAAAAGCACTGAAAATCATCCCTGTGTCGCTCTCGGAACGACCACAAAGCATAAGATAGTTTTTGATTCAGGTATTCAAAGATTTTACTCGATATTGCTTGCAGATGAAAACGGCACCAGAGATTATATATATAACATAGTCCGTTCTCTTGCCAAGTAATCTGGTTTTTATGCAAGTTTGCAGTAACTCGTAAAAAGCGGAAATTTTCCGTATTTTCCCGGCTGCCTGAAACCAAGCTGTCCGGGAATTTTTTTTCGTGCAGGAGGAAAAAATAGGTTTTAAAATTGGCTTGATGTATCGCGAAAAGGAATATGCTCTTGAAAAATATCGATAAAAAATTTGAATATTTCTTTTGTTTTTCTCTTTTATTATGCTGTTCTCCAACTTTGGCAGAGGAAAAATCAGGTGAACCTCAGGAGGAATCAGAGGCAGCTCCCATCGAAAAACCGGAAAAAACAATCGATTCAAGATATCAATATCTTGTTGGAATCAATGAGACAAAAATATTCACGCTGAAATCAGACAAGAGCAGATCGTACCTGTTAAGGCATACAAATATCTTCAAATATCTTGAGGTTAATCAATCGATAGGATATTGGGAAAACAATCTGACTGACGACTACCTGCTCAAGGGCGTCTACCTTTCTCTTGGCATCAACTATTTATTTGAAACACAAACTGCATATTTCAAGCCATATGCCGGTGCCGGTATCGCCTTGCATGAACTGTTCATAAAAATGAACGGCCTCGACGGAGCGTATTCAGACCCGGCAAGCAAAGGAATGAACGTCAACATAGGTTCCTATTTTCCTATAACGGATCACATATCACTCCAGGGCGAATACGAATATATCCACACAGATAACATTGAATTGAGATATCATAAATATAGCGACAAGAAATATCTGGAACAGCAAAATGTTTTTGCCGGCATATCGATTAATCTTTAGATCCGCCATGGTGGAAATTGACATATGAAAGAAAAATACCTGATTCTGTTTTTTGTCCTGATATTTGTGACGGAATGCAAAATAAAGAAAAGCCCTTCCATTCCGCTAAGAATGGCCTCGGACAACTCCACACCCTATCCGGATGCATGCACTCCGGCAAGCGAGGAGGAAATCGGCAAGGGAGTCGCATTACTTGATGAGAAACACTTTATCGCTCATGCCGCCGGGGCAATGGGAGATCAGCTGTATACGGAAAGCCTGGAAGCCCTCGATTCAAGTTACAGCCGGGGATACAGATTAATTGAAATAGATCTGAACAGCACTTCCGACAATGTTCTTGTCGGTATTCACGACTGGCAGACCTGGAGGGAAAATGTCGACACAAAACTTCTCGGAACTGGTATCCCTACAAAGGAACAATTTTTTACATATAAACCCTACCCAAAACTCACTCCTCTTGACTATCCGGCAATTGCAAAGTGGTTTGATGAGAAGAAAGATGCGATTCTTGTAACTGACAAGACAGAGGATTTGGAATATCTTGCAAACAATACCCCTTTCAGAGACCGGCTGATGGTCGAGGTATTTTCATTTGAAAAATATGTTGAAGCCTTGAAACTCAATATCAGAAAACCCATGCTGTCTTATGACAGCATCAGGCTTGTAGCCCGGCCGGATGAAATATACTCCTTTGTGGATAGCTGGAAGGTAAGCTATTTTACGCTTAGCACCTCTGACCTGAAAAGTGAGACGGAAGTAATAAAAAATTTAAGAAACAAAGGGGTTTGCGTATGGCTGTATAAAACAGAAGACCCTAAATACATGAATGACTACCTGAAAATCGGAATATTTGGATTTTATACTGACTACTTTTTTCCAGAAAAAGCAAAATGACCGGGATACTCAAATGAGCTTCCGTTCAGGGCTGCCTTTTTTGTAAACAAAAAAGCCGCAGCCCTGGCCTGTTGACAGGCGCGCCTTTTCAATTCTTTTCCTTATCGCCTCCCTATGGGCATCCCCTCCCTCCAATTTACTCATCAATTCCGCTAATTGACCAATATTGCCGACGCCTTCCCCTGATATCTCCTGAAAACTGACCGCCTTTAAAAAAGAGTTGAGTGAAATACCATTTGATACTCTCGAAAACCCATAGGTCGGAAGGAGATGGTTTGCGCCGCCCATGTAATCGCCAATAGATTTTGAAGCAAGTTCACCAAGGAAAACTGTACCGGCATTTTTAATATTTTTCATAAGAGATCTTGGCTTCTCTACCTGAATCGAAAGATGAGCGGGTGCATATAAATTGGATATCTCTACAGCCTGCTCCAAATCCCGGGCGATCACTACAGTGACATTCTTTAAGGATTCCCTGGCAAATAATTTCCTCGGAAGTGTCTTTATGTCTTCAATCATTATCTTTTCGACTTCCATTGCAAGCCTGGGCGAGTCTGTAACCAGCAGCGAATGGGTATTAATACCCTGTTCAGCCTCTGCCAGAAGATCGACGCTGATTAACCTGGAGTCAGCTTTATCATCCGCAATAATTAAAAGTTCTGAAAAAGAGACAGGCATTTCACAAGATACCCCGTAAAGATCCTGCGAAATTATCCTGCTTGCTTCTGTCACCCAAGGCCCTCCCCTGCCTAAGATTTTGTCCACTTTTGGAACTGACTGTGTTCCATAGGCCATGGCAGCCATAGCCTGCGCCCCGCCAATTTTAAAAACCTGGTGAACACCTGAAATTTTTGCGGCAAACAGAATATGTGGATCCACATGCTTTTCATTGGATGGCGGAGAACACATAATCCTGAGAGAACAGCCTGCAATTCTTGCAGGAACCGCAAGCATGATAACAGTGGAGGCGATAGGTTCCGGCCCTCCGGGAATATAAAATCCGACTTTCTCAATCGGGTGAAAATTTCTGTAATATTTTATGCCAGTGGAAATATCATATTCGATGGAATCAGGCCGATGATTTAAATAAAAGTTTTCGGTCTGATCCACAAACTTTTCAAAAGCCTTTTTAGTTTCTGAATTTATTAATCTCTCACATGATTCAAATTCACTTTTGGTTACTTCAAGTTCATGAAGAGCAACCCCGTCGTACTGATGAGTTAAATTTATCAGGCTCCGATCATCCCTGGTTTTTACATCCTCAATAATTTCATTAATATTTTCAGTAATATTTGGCATGACATAAAAGTCTGGCCTTTTGAGGATCTCGGCTCGCCTTGTCCCCTCAAGATCATCCCAAACATATTTTTGAAAAAGATCAGCGTTCATGGTTTCATATCCCACACTTTCAAGATTCAAATTTAACTTAACTTACAGTAAAAAACAAATGCAAACTATTTGGTTATGGTAAGTTGTATTCATTCAGATCTTTTGAAGTATAACGGTGTTTTTATTGGTAAATTCCTACTGTCAGGCAATGTGTAGGATTGGGTTATTGGATAAGCATGAGATCTCTGTTCTGCTCCGGCAATGCACGACGTTGAGTATTTTGAAGAGAACGTCTGGGCCCCCGCGTCGCTTTCCTTTCCATTTGCGATATAAAATTCATTCCCAGTGAAGAATATTGAATTTTCAAGCGGTATCGAATCGAATGTCTCAACCTCCTTATCGCCTGTATAACATGTTCCGCTGCAATCAGAACTAAAAAACAGGCAATTCATTTCCCTAATTTCCCCATCCTTGATGTAACCAATGCCGCCGCTGTATTTGCCATTAGTCATATTGAATCTTGCGAATCCATTATTTGCAAATATGATGGTCATAAAAGTATTGTTGTCCAGTATTCCAAGTGAAAAACCAACGAATTGATCGTCCCCGTCGAAGATACCTATTCCCTCCCTGCATATATAATCAGCATAAGATACCTCACCATCCTCCAATACACCGTTCCCTGCGACTCCCCCACCCTTTCCGTTGTCAAGCCCTTCTATCAATTTCTTTCCTCCCAGCCTGCAGTTGTTACCAGGTGCCTCATTTATAATCTTTAAAAGGGTGCTATACCCATCTGTTCCATTGACAACTGCAGGGACATTATTTTGAACAGCAAGGTGCACCTCTTCCCAGCCACCTTGATAACAGTCAAAAAATTTACCCTCAGATCTTACATATGACATCATGCCAATAGAGGATTGATCACATTCAGGAAGGTCCCTCTTCGTTTCAACCATTTTCAAAAGATCCTCTGCCTTCGCCTTGGTTTCAACATTCGAAGCAACAGGCATCTGTTCTTCCGCCTTCGCCGGATTGTCCCCGGATTTTGCTGCCGGCGAACCTCGAAAAGACTTTTTTTCCTCCCGACCGCAGGATGAAATTATCAAGCCCAGGAAAAACATCCAAAGGATAGTTTTTCGATATGTCCAAGAAACCATTTTTTTTCTCCTCTAAAAAATTAAATGGTCTGAAATCCAAAACATCCTCTCATTAACCGTGGCTCTGATACCCGACAAAAAAGAGTCATCCGCCCATGCCTGATTTTCCCGCAGACGGCCTGTCAGTTAAGGCCCTGCGCTACCCGGCAATGTCGGAAACAAACGCCCGCCTTCTTTAACTAATTAATTACTTTCGGTTTTATCTCTGTCTAATCAGTCTGTTGCACACATTCCGCGCAAGAAGGAAAACAGTATCCCGAAAAACATCGGCTCCCTCAAACCGTGATTTAACCTTCAAAACCCCCAATTATCAGTTAATATTTATGTCTGGTGTCTTATCTATTGACAGCTATTTAAACATAAAATCAGCAAGTTATATTAGGCATGCATCTTGCATAGCAAAAACCGAACACTTTTGTGGGAGAGGAATAAT
>JADFZC010000249.1:0-1215 GCA_015232735.1 Oligoflexales bacterium
ATATTGGCTGTAGTCTTCATTATCTGTTCCTTGATCCTGTTGATCCAGATAAAGTCGACTTCAAGCTGCTCACTTTGAAAACCTACCGACAATTTTGATTTAATAGGTTCCAACGTGGCGTATGGAATTACCACTTTTATTGTCCCGGATACCTTTTCAAGCTCAACGTCAAATGTCGTGGCGACAACAACATCCGAAGGTGGGACAACCGCTACAAACTGCGGGTTAATCTCAGTTCTGCTGTATCCTATCTTAAGCGGATAGACAGGCTCCCACGCCTTCTCAAGATCGTCAATGGCCGACAGCACGACTCTTCTGGCAATTTTTATCTCGATCTGCGTGAAGTCTTTGCCCTCTATTTTGGTATACGGTACGTCATTTCCTCCAAAAAAGCTGTCAACAAGAGCATAAAGAAGCTTTGATTCGATAACCATGACAGCCGCTCCCCTCAAAGGATCAAGCCTCAAAATATTCAGGCAGGAGGGGAGCGGCAGAGAGTTCATGAATTCCGAGAATTTTAACGGGCCTGTGGAGTTTACACTGAGGTTGGCCATCTTTCGCAGCGCATTTGACAGAGTCACGCGAAAAAGACGGATGAAACGGTCGTGGATGATATCGAGAGTGGGCATTCGGCCACGAATTATCCTGTCCTGGTTGGCCAAATCGTACTGGACAACACCGCCGCTCATGTCCTGACTTGATTCATCATGCCCATCAACTCTGTTATCAGAAACAGCAGATAATAACGCATCCACTTCACTTTGTGATAAGACCTGACTCATAGCATTCCTGAAATAAAGAATTATTCAATTAATATATCTGTAATGAAGACTTGAGTTATCGGTTTAGACATAAAACTGTTTATTCTTGTCTTGATTTCCTTCCTGAGCTGGGTTTTTCCGTCAGGCGCGAGAAGAAATTCCATTGTCTTTCGGCTGACTATACTGACAACGGCATCCCTGATCTGAGGATCTCTCCGTTCAATCTCTTTCCTTTGATTCGAGTCTCCTGCAATATATTCAAGCGAGATATCAATGCTTACGAACCTGTTCTCCAGGGGATTTCCAAGATTCAGATGAAAAGTCTTCAGTGGATAGGTCTCACCAAAATCTATCTTGGCCTCATCGCCCTTCTCATCTTTGGGGGCTTCCTTTTTAGCATCCTTGCCGGCTTTGCCTTCATCCTTTTTCCCATGCTCGCCTTCCTTGCCGGCTT
>JADFZC010000249.1:1315-4841 GCA_015232735.1 Oligoflexales bacterium
TCCTTGCCGGCTTTGCCTTCATCCTTTTTCCCATGCTCGCCTTCCTTGCCGGCTTCACCATCTTTCTTCTCGCCACCTTCTTCCGCTCCCGCAGGTTTCACACCCTCTGCGGAAGACTCGGAGGACTTTCCATGAGAGCCTTTTCCCGATAGAAAAACAAAAGCACCTCCCCCAATCCCTGCAAGGAGAAGGACTCCGGCTGCACCAAAAATAATCAGCTTTTTCCTCTTGTTCTTTTTGGCAAGCTGTTCCTCTTCGGTAAGTTCCTCTTTTTCGCCTTCTTTCTCTTTTTTTTCTTCTTCAGCCATACGTCTCCACCTCTAGACCTCTAAGAGTCCTCTTTTCAAATCCCATGCCAAAAAAAAATTTATGCTTTCTCTATCAAAATAATTATTTCTCCTAAAAATTTGCTATGTTAAAACTACTTTACTCACAAACCTGAAAAAAAGACTGCTAATAGTCCCATTTTGTGAAAAAGTCTAAAAACAGCTGCCATCAGGTTGGTTGAGGGATAGTCAAAATAGTGACGTTATAGTCAAATTCTTAGCGCCGGTTTTTTGACAGGCAAACGGAACTGTGCGGGTAGGACGAAAAATGATTGTAAAATTGTCAAAAAATTTTTTTATAAAAATTATAACAGCCATCCTGCTTTTTCCAGCTTCCATGTTTTTTAACAATGCCGGGGCTGAAGAAGCTGATTCTTACAGCCTGAATCTATCCTTTGATGCAAATTTTCTTTATCTTGACAAAATGAAACGGCCCGACACTTCCGGCGAAAAACCGCCAAAGCCATTTTACAACAACAGCAACATTGCCCCTTTTCCGAATTTTCTTAAAAGCGTAGCCCAGCCATCCTCCCTGCTTGATTCCAATCCTGCGGCCGCAGCTCCGCTGCCAAGAACGATGGGAATAAGGTATCTGAAATTGCTGGTCGATGTTGAAAAAGTAAGATCTTCCGCACTTCACCTGGTGTTTCGCCCTGATATTTACACGGAGAGGTATACCGACAAGACTGCTCAGCCAAAAGAGTTTGACTCTAGAAGCGGCATGGCCTATCGGCCCAAGCCTACAGTAAATCTCATCGATTCTTATTACATTACAGTTCATCAGGGAGATACTTTCGATTTCGATTACGGCGTATTTGAACAACTGGCCCCAACCAGGTCAAGTTATCCCCAGGTGCTTGAGTTTGGACTCGTAACCGAATTGCCGGAAAAATTTCTCGGCCTTCGAATTTCAACAAAATTGCTTAAAGACGATAACTCCTCACCGACAATAAGCCGGAAACGGGGAGCGGTATACAGTGTCATAGCCTACGAAGGCAGAAACGACAGGGGCGAACTTTTCGAATACAATATTGACAAACAGGACACAGGCACCGTGGCCAAAGACCCTTATATCGGCATGGCGCTACAGGCGACTTTCTATCCTTCCGAAATTACTGACTACGGACTTACATTTGGAACGGGGGACACAAAACTTGAATTTGGTCGCAAAAATGAACTTTTCGGGGATCTGTTTGCCATTACTCACTTCAAGCTTTTTAAAAAACTATGCAAACTGACCCTTGACTCCCGCATTTCAAAAGAGAGATGGTCCTCCGACGTCCAAAGATACAGGGAACTCATACAGCAAAGCCATTCTCTGACACTCGCCCAGCAAATGGGGGAGAAAGACTGGCTGGCAATTGGTTTTCACTACGGAATCAGCGAACGGCACGTCGAAAATGATACTACCAACATTGAGGAGGTTTCAGGATGGCAGGCGGATCTGGGTTACTTGAGGAATATAGCCCTTAATACCAGTTTCACCTTTTTTACGACACAGGAACAGCGGAAATCATATATTAACAAAAGAAAAGTGGGGGCCTTTAAATTTGAGGACAAAACTGAATTCAATCTCATGCGTTTCGGATTGGAACTCAGATATTACCTCGCAAATTACCCATAAGAAGTATTGAAGTGAAAGGATGGCTCAATGATAAAAATATTGAAAACAGGTGCTCTGATATTTCTTTCCGGATGGGCATTTACTAAAGGTTCAAAAGCCGAAACTTCGGTAAATATATCCGCCCGTATCGACTGCCCCTACAATCAGAATTTAAGCAAGGGCCAAAAACAGGAATGTGCGACGATAAGCGGATTCAGACTTGGTGTCGAAGATGAGATCTCACCGAAATTAAGGGCTTATCTAAAAATCGATCCATATGGAGCCCCTTCCGAAAGTCTTCAGAACAGGCCGCGGTTTTTAAGAAGCGAATATCCAACTCCCGTGACGGATTCAGCCATGAGCATAATCAATGATTACGGTATCGTCTGGCAATTCCGCCCGGGGCTCGCAATAAGCATCCAAAACTTCGGGGGAACAACCATTCTTCCATCCCAGAGCGGTCTTTCCATGGCCTCAATGTTCCAGGACAGCGGATGGAACCAGACCGCCCTTCTGGCCTCATATAAACTTGCGCCGCTGGACGGGATAAAAGTAACCCTGGCAGTCGGCAACGGCGAGGGTGAGGTGGGAGAAAACCATGACATACAACAATACGGCGGCGTTGACATCGTGGCAGGAATCGTTCCAGGAATAAAAATTAAAACCGCTCTTTCCATGGACCAGAACAATACAGGTTCCAGAGCTTACGACTGGATGTTCAAAGGGCAATATCCGAATGGCCAGAATCCGCATCTTGGTTTTTCCACAAACAGAATGGCGGTTGCTATTATAATGGATGGAAACTATGAAAACGCAAAAGGTCTGATGCTATCTTTGGGCGTTCAAAAGACAACCATGTCAGACCTGGACAAAAACATTTCATCGGTACCGGCCAATTTTTACAGCCAGACAACGCGAAGGTTCGACCCTAATGATATTATTGTCGAGGACACGACAGGTGAAAATGCCATCTCAATTCAAAGAATCATAAAAAACTTCTCTTTTTCCTATAAAATATTGGCCGATTATTTTATTGCTTTCGATTATGAGACCCGAACGGTCAATACTGACACTGTAAAATTCTTCATGAAAAAAGGTACGGATGGAATCAATACCCTTAATCAAACCGCATTCACAGGAGGCTTCGGGCTTGCGCTTGAAGAGGGACTTGTTTTAACAATAGAATATCGGTCTTCATCTTATGACAATAATTACGATAACTTTTACTTTGACAAAAATAGCGATGAAAAATCCAAAAACCAGGAAATTATTAATACCAGAATAAGTTATGCATGGTAAAAATGAGTCCTTTTTTATTATAATGTTATTGGATCATCTGTAACTAGTCCGTGGCGCGAAAGCGCCACGGACGTATCCTGGCAAGCGAAGCTTGCATAGGATCTGTTTGAAATATGCTGAAATTTCGGGGAGATCCTATACTCGCTGCGCTCGTCAGGATACGTCTGCTGGCGCTTTCGCGCCAGCGACTAACTAGACTAGACCCTAGCCGAAAAGGTCTGAATCAAGGCGCGAGGAGAAGGACGACCGGAGTTTACATACTGGTAAATGAGGATCGTCCGACGACGATTAACGAAGA
>JADFZC010000250.1 GCA_015232735.1 Oligoflexales bacterium
ACATCCGAACATGTTACTACCGGCACAAGCCTTGTTGAAATATGATTCAGCGTCTTTCAGATTATTTTCTTTTTACTCTTTTTCTCCAAGTTGATAGCAACTTCTCATGTCATCGTGTGTGCAAAGATTTTTTAAAAGTTCCACTGCTTTCTTCAGATTTCCCTTCTTGGTTTCAATAAAAGCCAGATTATAGCATCCTTCCACCGTTCCCAATTCACAAGCTTTTTTGAAAAGAGCCTCACCCTCAAAAGGAATTTCTTTATGATCTTCTTTGAATATAGTATTCTAGATAAATGATTCAGGGCGGACGTCATCCTGAGCTTAAGCGAAGTATCCGTGCGAACCGAGATTCTTCGCTACGCTCAGAATGACGAGCCCCGGAATATTAATCTGGAAAGTTATAGCCTGAAAAAGCGGCTCCATAAGTCCAGCTTACTTTTCTCAAGATGATTATTCAGGAACTATTGACAAGTTCACCATTCAGTCGCTAAAAATCTTAATACTTATAATCCAAGAACAACTCTCTCGATCCCATCTCGCATGATTGTAGTATAAAAATTCAATAACTGCCATTTTTTGGAGATTCCTGAGTTTTAAATTATTGTAAATATATTCAGAAGTTATGTCTATTAATACATTATGTTACAAATATGGTAAAAAATAACTTTTATCGTAAACGACTTGACATCTGTCAAAACATTAGATTATTTGGTGTGTCTGACTTTATTTTTTCCAAAATTTTATAAGAAGAGAGGGGACAAACACATGAGTTATAAGACGTTTGGACAACGGATATTCGAGTTGCTTCATAGATTGAAAATGACGTTGGAGGAGCTCTACGCGGGGAAAATAGTTGTTGACGGAAAATCAACCTGCTCGCTCCCCCGAGGTACCGCTAAGAGGATCACCGACTACGTTAGTAGCTATCATGCATTTCTCACGCTAAAAGATATCATACTTTTAGCAAAATTTTTCGGATTTAATTTGATCCAAGCCTTGCATTTTATCTTACATCACCTTTTTGAGGCCCATGTCTACGAAATTTTCAAAAGACTTTGTTCCGAAGAAAGGCGCATCGTTGAAGTGGGTTCTTTTTATACGATGCTTCACAGGGCCGCTGAGAAACCAGCCCTATTTAAAGCTCTCGATGATAAAATTTATACTAGAATCGTCTCTTTCACCCCAGACTTTAAAAAAATATACGAGCTTATCGAGGAAAACCTTGATTCAATGGCTTCCAAACTGGGGTATTCGGAAAATGGGTTTTTTGACCTAGTCAAATCGATGCTCTTAAAAAGGCTGTATCTGTATGATATGACGGATATTCAAGTTGACAATTTTATTCAAGAGTGGAGGAATAATATCCCAAATGATGCTTTCCGTAAGGGAGTTATTGAGGTTCACTGGGATCAATATGCCAACGTCAATAAGACTGATGAAGAAATTTATTCTGAAATATTGTGTCATGTAAAGAATGAAATAAAACGACAATTTCATTTGTACCTTGCCGGTAAGGCGATTTTTACAATGAAGGAAGATCAGAGTTTAAGTTGGGATTTAGTTGAAAAAAAGCTTTTACAAGCAGGAAAGCGAAGAGACAATTTGATTGCGGGTATTGAAGGAGGAGATGTATTTTTGAACAATTATAAAAAGTGTAATTCATTTCATCTAACGTCTTGAGAAGGATTAAAAAGAACATATCGATAGCATGGCGAGTAAAACAGACTATTCTGATATCTTATACCGGCAAAAAATTATGACTAAATGATTGGGATCTCGGTCTACATTAATAATGGAATATTCTTGAGGCAAAGAACATTCCTCGAAAATAAGATGTTGGGAATTTCCATGGATTTCCAGAACCAAAAAAATTAGCTTGAACCAGAATGCCAAGTATCATTAACATCGAATCTTGGAGAAAAAATGAATCAAAAATTTGGACAAATAACCATTTCAATCATTATGGGACTTTACTGCAATTATCCAAATGTATACGGGAAAGACGAGATAGGGACTGTGAAGCGGGAATTAACAGTAAATTCAAAACAGGCTCCAAAAAAAAACAGGCTCATTGACAAAACAAAATTTTGGGTCCTGCCGCAAAATGCAGTCAATTATCATAGCATTGCAAGTAATAGCGTGCATAATGTTTTTGTCTCAGGATCTTCTATTTATGCAGCCACAGACGGAGGCTTGTCAATTTCCAAAGATGGCGGCGCAACATGGATAACAAAAACTACCGCAAATGGGTTGAATAGCAATAAGGTATATGATGTTGCTGTTGAGGGGAATATAATTTATCTGGCTACATACCGTGGCGTATCAATTTCCGTTGATGGCGGCGCAACATGGACAACAAAAACAACCGCCGACGGGCTCGGAAGCAATACCGTGTATAGTATAAAAGCAGTCGGTTCAAATGTTTATGCCATAACATATGTCGAAGGGCTATCAATCTCAACAGATAGAGGAAAAACATGGAAAAAGATATTGGATGCAAGCAGTTTCTTCGTTCGAGGATCTATTGTCCATGCAGCTTCTGATGGTAACCTCTATATATCTTCTGATGGGGGAAAATCATGGAAAATGAAGACCTCTCAAGGGCTAGGAGATAAAGCCGTCATATACAGTAATGTATATGATATGTATGCACCCGCATCCAATTTATATGTGCTTGAAAATAATACAATCCTGACTGCAACAGATAGGGGAGTAGGTATTTCTACTGATGGAGGTGTCACATGGAAGACGAAAACAACATCTCAAGGATTGGCTGACAATTTCGTCAGAGGCGTATTCTCAGACGGTCATAAGATTTTTGCGGCTACAGATAAAGGGCTGTCCATATCAAACGATGGGGGAAATACCTGGATTAAAAAAGCCAAGGCTGACGGCCTGGGTAGCAATTTGACAAGAAATATATTCCAGGCAGGTTCCATGTTATATGTCTCTACGGATGGAGGGCTCTCTGTTTCCACAGACAAAGGCGAATCATGGAAATCAATAACTACGTCAAGTAGAAATTTTCGTAATGTTTATATTCCAGGTTCTGGTTCCACGCTCTATTCCGCCGATGACGAACCAGAGTTGTCAATTTCAAAAGACGGGGGAGCATCTTGGGCAACAAAGACCACTGACTTGCGAATAAAAAATGTGGTACACGCACTGGGCAAGACGCTATATGCTGTCACTGAGAAAGGTCTTTCTGTGTCTCTGGATGAGGGTACGACCTGGACAACAAAGTTGGATTTTGATGGTTATATATTTGATGTATTTATGAGAGAATCGAAAATTTTTGTTGCCTCGGACAGAGGCCTGTGGATTTCAAGAGATCACGGTGCAACCTGGGCTTTGAAAAATATAGCGAATGGGCTGGAAGACGATTTAATATTCAGAGTATATGCTGAAGATCCTGATAAGATCTTTGTGATTACAGGCCAAAAAATATTGGCCGCATCAAAAGACGGGGGAGATACCTGGTCCAATAGAAGTTGGGATATTGGACGGGGTAAAAATCTGTTAAAGAATCTTTTTCCCATCGGATTCACACTCTATGGGGTTACTGTTGGAGGAAAGTTGAGGATCTCCCAAGACTGGGGAACAAGCTGGAAAACAATTAGCAAAAACGATAACAGGATTTCTGATTCTGTAAATGACATTTGCATTGTCGGATCGTCAACCGTCTATGCCGCTACTGATAATGGGCTATATATTTCATCTGATGGCGGAAATTCCTGGATAAAAAAGACGTCAGATGATGGACTCGGAGAAAATTATATTCTAAATGTGTATGCAGTGGGGCAGACTGTTTATGCAATCACGGAGGGAGGAGGCCTGTCCGTTCTAAATCCTCTTATGCAAGTGCAATAGGAGGTTAGGCTTTGATGCTTTTTCGTCACGAGGCTTTTGTAATCTGAGCTTCTCTGAATTTATATACCAAAATAAATTATTAATGTATTCAAACCAATGTATTACCCCTTGATCTTCTGATATTTGATCTTATAAAGGATTCTTCAATCAGGCACTTCCACAAACCGGTCGAAAAGGTCCCCCTGCGTTTTCAATTTTTCCTCGTAGCCGATCACCGTATGGACCTCATCCTGAAGGCAGTCTTTCAACATTCTGCCGAAGTCCGGTATATCGCTGACCCTCGTGGCCAGAATTTCATCCCTCTGCCTCTGACGGATCTCATCCGTCCTGCCTGTGATAATCCTGCTCATTATGGTATCGACCTTTTCCTCGTTTGATTGCGGGTTGTCGCTATCGGCTATGACACGGATGATATTTCTCTTCAGGTCATCCTCCGATAATTTCAAGCCGGCAAGAAATTCGGGAGTCTTTCGAAATATCTCGATGCTTTCCCTAAGGTGCGGATCCCTGTATGAACTGAATACTATTTCACCGCTGTTGTCGAAATGGACGCTGCCGCCGTAAGCACCGCCCTTTTCACGGATTTCCGGCCAGATATATTGCTTTTCGAGTGCCTTGGCCAGGACCAGCATCTTGCCCGAGAATGGGTAACCCTTTGACTTGAAGTTTGTTGCCAGATAAATATGCTGAACCTGCATGGGGGTGAGTATGGCTTCATTCATCTTTGATGGGTTTAATGTTAATTTATTGGGATGTCCGTATTCTTTGTCCGGCAGACGCTGTATGAACATTTCCACGTTTTTCCTGAGGATCGGATACTCTTTTTCGCCGGCGCTGATTCCAATGAGAAGGTTTTTCCTGTTCATGATGGTCGAAAGCGTGGATGTCAGGATCTCGATAGCCCTGTCGCTTTTCTGATCGAAATTTTTGGCAAGGTCCGAGATAAATTCCAG
>JADFZC010000251.1 GCA_015232735.1 Oligoflexales bacterium
TTGCTGCGAGTTTCGGACTTCCGCTGCCCGAGGAGGTGGTCCTTGTCAGCGCGGGTCTTCTTTGTTACATGGGAAGCACTTCCGAACCTCCGGAGCCCGGGCTTAAACCTCTAAATCTCCATTTGACCGCGGTAATATGCTTTTTTGCTGTTTTTCTTGCCGATTTTTTTGTCTTTTCGCTCGGGCGGAAATTCGGGTCAAAGCTTCTCAAGAGAAAGTTTTTGAGCCGTTATCAAAAATCCATTGAAAAGGTCATGAGGTGGACTGAAAAGTACGGAATCTGGGCAGCGGGGATCTTTCGCTTCACTCCAGGAATAAGATTCCCGGGACACTTTTCCTGTGGAACGCTGGGGCTTGCTCCCTGGAAATTTGTTCTTATCGATGGGATGGCGGCTCTTGTAAGCGTACCGAGCCAGGTCTATCTTGTGGCGTTTTACGGCGAGGAGATTCTTGGAAGTTTCAGAAAGTTCAAGATGGTTGTATTCAGCATTCTGGCTGTTATACTGCTTATTTATATAATCAGAAAGTTATGGTTCAGGTCTGTGTCAGATTGTGCTGCAGGTGAGAGCTGTGAAAAATAGAGTCTCCCCGAGTCCCTCTATATTTTCCGTTTATCGCAGGAGAATAGGAAAATGGATGCCGGACAGAGTATTTATGAGGAATTGAAAAAAAAGGACATCTCTCTTATCGATCAGTGGGTCAGCGAGGGTTATCGCGAGGATCTGCACCTTGATTTCAAGAGAAAGGCGAAGCCGGAAAACTCCCAGCTGGATGAAAGCGACAAGAGAAATCTTTCGAGAGCCCTCTCCGGTTTTGCAAACAGCGATGGTGGCGTGATCATTTGGGGAATTGATGCCCCGTCAAGCGGAACCGGATTAAGGGAAAAGTACCCCATCATGGAGGTTCAGAATTTTGCCGAACATCTCGACAGCATGGCGTCAAGAATGGTTGTTCCCCAGGTTGAAGGCGTTATGAACCACGTTATTTTTGAAAACAGGGAGGAAGGCACGGGATACGTCGTCACATGTATCCCCAAATCGATCGCTGCGCCCCACAGGGCCGAGCATCACAACTGCAAAAGATATTATCAGAGAAGCGGGGATTCCTTTATAGAGCTGGAACACTGGCAGCTGGAATATATGTTTGGAAGACGGCAGGTTCCGGACTTGAAAGTCGCATGGAATATCATTCCGACGAACCAACTTGGTCAGGGGGAGGTGTTCACTCAGAATCTTTTCAATTTTCCGCTGGATAAAAAAAAGAAAAATGACGCGCTTATTCAGGTGTGCGTTCTTAACAAAGGCAGGGCCATCGCGAAGTATGTCTGTCTCAGGCTGCATTACAGGGTGCAGCATCAGGTTTATCAATTTAACAAGCGGTACCGGCATAACCTTATAGATTACAGCAAGCCTATCAGTACCTATTTCAAGCCGGGGTATAATGAGATCACCGCCAGGGCCAGGCCGGGGCTCGTCGTCTATCCCAATGACAGAATGTGCTTTTTTGAGTTTTTTTTCTCTTACGATGATGAGGAGGTAAAAAACAGCACCCTGTCTGATTTTACCTTTTACTACGATTTGTATGCCGAGCACATACGGGGGATTACCGAGCAGAAGATGACTATTCCAAGCCAGGTCATGTGCCGTATTCTGGGTGAATAGCGACCGATGCGATCATGTATTAAAATTGACAGGCCGTATAAGAAAGGTTGGCAGGGTTTTTAAGAAATGAAGGCATATCAAAGGTTGATCATACAATTTATTTTTGTGACTTTTTTTTTCCTGGCGATTAAAATAGTTCTATTGTTTGTCTATTACAACAAATACTTTTCTGTTCTGAGTTGTCCGGATATTTTATACTCACTTTTTCAGGGGGTGAGGTTTGATGTTTCGATCTCGTCAATTCTCCTGTTTTTCCCCTCCATGATGATTCTTTTGCCTTTGAAACCTGCAGCAGGAAGGTGGTGGTACTTCTTTTGGAACTGGATATATTTTATAGTTTTTGCCGGGATGCTTCTTTTCATGATAGGGGATCTCGTATATTTTGGGCATGTCGGCAGACATGTTTTCAACGAGCTTCTTCAGATTGGAAATGATCTCGAATTCCTGTGGAGGGAGGGGGTCTCAACATACTTGTTATATACAATGGCATCAGGGATTCTGGTTGTTATTGCGGGTATATTCTGGTTTGTTTTTTCCCGGAAGCCCATTGTTGAGACAACTAATAAGGTCATCGTCTTTATTGCATTTTTGCTTTTGTCCGCGATTGGGATCAGAGGATCGTTTGGTGAAAAACCCTTGAACGTTGTGGATGCGTTTATTTCTGACAAAAGCATCGCGGGACAGCTGGCTTTGAATGGACTTTTTACGGCCTTTCATTCTTCAGTAAATACAGAAAAAACTGAGTACAGGGTATATAAAATGGAAGAGCTGAAGGCAATACTTTCGCCCCTTCGGATAGATCCTTCCAGCGAGCATCCATTTTACGGAAGGACAGCTTCCTCCAAGAGCAATAAAGAGAGTTATTTCGTGGAGCCCAAGTTTCCTTTTGGAAAAAGGAAACTGAATTTTGTCGTAATCATGCTTGAGAGCTTTGGATCTTTTTATGTGGATGCGTTTTCCGGAAAGGGGTTTGGAGCAACCTCCAATCTGGACATGCTGGCGCAAAGGGGGCTTGTTTTTCCTGATTTTTATGCGACAGGTTCGAGGAGCATCGAAGCCATACAGTCGCTTCTGCTTTCGCTTCCAGCCTTAAAAGGTCTGCCGACACTTGGCACGGGACTTGAGTCTCTCAAGGTCACGGGGGGAGTGGAGCTGCTTTCAAAGGGAGGGTATGAAACATTTTTTTCCCAAAGCTCAAAAAGAGGCTCTTTTCATCTCAATTCGGTGGCGAGAGCTCTCGGTTTTGACAGATATTCTGGAAGCGAGGATTATCCGAGGCTTCTTGATTATCCTCGGCAAAAGGATCCGCTGTTCGGGTGGGACTATGAAATGTTCATGTTCACGCTTGAAAGGCTTAACGAGAGCAGGTTACCCTTTTTCTCTTTCCTGTTTACCGGTACAACTCACACTCCGTTTCCGCTTCCGCCGTACCTTCTTAAAAAGGAGGGGCATGGAGATGACAATGAAACGGGTTACCTTAATACCATTTATTATACGGATAAGGCACTGGGTGAATTTATCAGGCGCGCAGAAAAACAGCCCTGGTTCAAAGATACTGTCTTTTTTATCACGGCGGATCATACTTTTCCGTCGTACAGGAAGTTTGGATTTTTGGATTCCCATAAGATACCTCTTGTAATTTACGCCCCCTTTCTTATTGCGCCCGGACGTATTGAAAAACCGGCGACTCATCTGGATATCCTTCCCACTATTCTCGATCTTTCCGGCATTGAATTTCAGATATCGACGGCTGGAAAATCCCTTTTTCTGGCTGGAGAAAGGGATTTTGCATTTATCGCAGGAAAATATGATAATCCGGCCCTGGTTATGGATGGAGCGTTTTTGCGTCATTCCGGAAGAGTCAGGCTTGAGTCAGGCAACACGGCAAATAACGGAAAAATAAAGGAAGAGCTTGCCGCCATTCTTGAAAGAACTCTTTTGGGGTTTAATCAGGTTCTTTATGAGAATCTGCTTGCTGACAGATGGTTTGATAAAAAAAACAGTTTTCATTGAAGGCCTATCGATGATATTCTGGCGCACTTTTTCCTGTCATTGAACTTGGGCCCAATCAGGCATACCGATAACATGCTGATTTTTAAGATAAAAATTTCAGCCGTCAAAATAGCCATGGGTGTATTCCTTCATGCTAATGTGTAACCATCTGAAAATATAAATAAAAAAAATATTTATACAAGATATTATGTTTTGGCTAACCGGTCAGATACTCTATAAGGTAACCAAACCCATTAGGAGGAAATCAGATTATGAAACCTTTACTCTCACGAGTTGCCATGATCGTTTTTTTCTGCAATTGTTTTTGTATTTACTCTCCGCTGTCCGCACAGGACTTTTCAAGAAATTTTTTACCGGAAAATGACCTCGATAAATACGATTGGGCGAATTATGATTCAGCGGTCACCGAGGAGGTTTTTAACCGCGTGATAGATGTTGCTCTTGAAGTTTTTCAGCCAGTTGCCGATAAATATGGCGAGACAATTTCAATAGCCAGAAACTGGACCAGTTCAACGGTAAACGCCAACGTGAAAAGAATGGGGAGTACTGTTTATATCAATATGTACGGGGGGCTTGCAAGAAGGCCGGAAATTAACGAGGAGGGATTTGCCCTTGTCCTCTGTCACGAACTGGGACATGCCTACGGAGGTACGCCCTTTTTGAACGCGACTACAAAGATTGCGGCCGAGGGACAGGCCGACTATTATGGCGCCGGGGTTTGCCTGAAAAAGATAATATCCGTAATTGTTGAGGAATTGAAAAACTTCAGCCCAACTTCCTTTATGAAGTCGACCTGTTCTGGTAGTTCCGTATGCCTGTATCAGCTTCATGCGGGACTTGCCCTGGGCGAACTTCTTTCCGTTATAAAAAATCAGAACACCCCGTCTTATGAAACGCCGGATAACACCGAAGTCCAGTCCACGGTTTTATCCTACCCCAATACAGTTCAGTGTCGTCTGGACACGTATTATGCAGGGGTGGTGGGAAAGAACAGACCGGCATGCTGGTATGCCGGCAGATAATGTAAAGGTGTTTTCAGAGTAAGCTATTCAGATCTAAGGGCTGCTGTTCTTTTTATAAATAAAAAACCGCAACCCTTAGAGCCTGTTGAAAAAGCCGGGAATCAAGGCGCGAGGAGGAGGAAAACC
>JADFZC010000252.1 GCA_015232735.1 Oligoflexales bacterium
ACAATCGTTGAAAACTTCAACGAAAAAAAAGACTAACATTGTTACTTCGGCAAAAATCCGTTTTTTTTAATACTAGTAGGCAATTTTTGGAAATTAACAACATTTCGTATTTTGAAGTTTCAAAAAGCGACTTTTTATATAGTTCAAATACTGCTTTTTGAAAAACCTTACTACAAATCCTCATAATCACAAAACCACCCTGAAAAGCCTGCTCACAAAGGGTTTCAAGTATTAACGATGTGAAATTTTTCTTTTTGATTTTTTGAATTATGTATTTATAATTCCAAATAGAGAATCTCTGAATGGCTTGTCTCTCAAGTGGAATAACGATTGCAGAAAATTTTATTGCGGTAGTCCCTTAGCAAGACCCTAGCCGAAAAGGTCTGAATCAAGGCGCGAGGAGGAGGGCGACCGGAGTTTACATACTGGTAAATGAGGATCGCCCGACGACGATTAACGAAGAGTCAGACCTTTTCGGCTAGGGTCTAGCAAAGGGAAGGGGGAAGTACTTTTTAAAATGCAGAGATGGACTCCGTACCTGAGAGAACGAAACCAGTCCTTTTCAGACGATGCAAAAATGGGATGGATTATTAACCATAAAAAAATGAAAGGATCCTTTTATGAGACTTATGAACACAAAAGTGGCTCTGATACCGCTAGTTATCATCCAGTTCTCTTGTCGTTCGGAGTTCACGGACAACTACGGCCTGAAGGCGGACAGTGCGGGAATCTCTTTCTCAGAACAGGATCTTCCCGGAGGTGACGATTGGCTTCATACTGATGGAGGCAGGATTGTTGACAGTTTTGGAAACCAGGTCTGGCTCACAGGGACAAACTGGTTCGGATATAACACGGGCACAAATACATTTGACGGAATATGGTCCGTGAACCTTGAAGCCTCACTTGCGGCAATAGCGCAAAGGGGGATGAATATTCTGAGGATTCCGATCTCGGCGGAACTTTTGCTTTCATGGAGCAAGGGTGTGTATCCGGCTGCGAATGTTAATGAATGGGAAAACAAGGATCTTGCGGGCAAAAGCAGTCTTGAGATTTTCGACCATGCACTTCTTTTATGCAAGCGTTACGGTTTGAAGGTAATGCTTGATCTCCATAGTGCGGAATCGGCAGCATTTGGGCACATGGAGCCTTTATGGTATACAGCCAAGTTCAACACGGATGATTTTTTCAATGCATGGCTCTGGGTTGCCAGCCGCTATAAAAATGACGATACGATAGTGGCGTTCGACCTGAAGAATGAGCCTCATGGAAAATCACATCAGGCACTCGAAAAATCGGCGATTTGGGATAACTCGGCCAATATAAACAACTGGAAGAATACGGCTGAAAACCTTGCAAGGAAAATTCTTGAGATCCATCCCAATATTTTAATCCTTGTCGAAGGGGTCGAATCCTACCCGATCGCGGGAAAAGATTATTCCTCAAAAGTCCCGGAAGATTTTTATGATTCCTGGTGGGGTGGAAACCTTCGAGGGGTCAAAGACTATCCGGTAAATTTGGGCTCGTATCAAAACAGGCTTGTATATTCTCCCCATGATTACGGCCCTGCAGTGTTTGCAAACCAGCCATGGTTCCGCGATGGCTTTGGCAAGGAGGCGCTGTATAAAAACTATTGGAAGGATACGTGGTCATACATACAGGAGCAGAATATCGCTCCGCTTCTCATCGGTGAGTGGGGCGGCTTTTTGGATGGCGGCAATAACGAGGCATGGATGACAAGCATAAGGGATTTCATGATCGAAAAACGAATACATCACACTTTCTGGTGTTTTAATGCCAACTCAGGCGATACCGGAGGACTTGTGAAGGATGATTTCAAAACCTGGGATGAGAAAAAATACTCCTTTTTGAAACCTGCACTCTGGCAGGACAATTCGGGACGTTTCATAGGTCTTGACCACAGGATGCCTCTTGGCGGCACAGGCGGCGGGACAACGGTATCAGATTATTATGGTGAATGAGGTTCCGGGAATATCGACTGATAAGCCTCGCAGAGATACTGTGTGGGGGAATGGTTTCTTGTTCTCTTTTTAACCTCCCTTGCTGTGCCAAGATATGGATCTTCCCCGTTTCTTCCCGGCTCGGGCCAATCGTCCCAATATCTGGATTCAATCTCGAATGAATTGTTGTAACCCATATAGGTCAGTCCCTCAGCGGATATTTGCCACAATTCTCCGGTCTGCGGGCCATAATCAAGTTTTTTAACTGCTTTTTCTATGACGGGCCTCAGTTGTTTTGCCGGTAATATTCTTGAAAATTTTTCAGCCAGCTGAGCGGATGGAGCCAGGTTGGGAACGATATCCGTTATATGTTCGATTCTGTAGTATTTGCCCATAAAAATGCCGGAAAATTCATTCATGAAGGTCCTGTCGCCGACCTTGACCTGAGCGGATGTATAGAGAGCCATAATATTTTTTTTCATAATCGAAAAGTGAAGCGTGGCGAGAATGGCCAGGGCTCCTCCCATGCTGTGTCCTGCGACGATAAGGGGCCTGTCGGGAGAATGATCTTTGTCAATAACAAGGAACGCCCGTTCGATTTCAGGAAGCAGGTTGTTAAAATGCCTGTATATTCCCGAATGGACCTTCCCATTTAGATTTTTGTATTTTGTTTTCGCAGGCATTATCAGGGAATCCCAAAAGTATTCCTCGGCGTTCTGCGTGCCCCTGAAAACCAGAATATCATAATCCCTGTGGGACGAAAGCAATCCTTGTGATCCATATAACCCTTTGCCAAACAGGATAGTGTTTTCAAATCCCCATTTCTTCAGGAGACCTTTTGTAATATCCCTTTTTCCCTCGGATGCCCATACCATCCATAGCGGGATTTCGAAATTTGATATGGAATAGCCTGCCATGGGGTCAAAAGCATACTGCGGTGGATTGTATGTTTTGCCTTGGCACTCTATTGCGAAAGTCTCACTGTTCTGCCCAGTCGCAAAAACCTGAGAGGTGAAATTAAGCAGTAAAACAGGGAAAAGCAGCTCGGAGAAGAATTTTTTGTTCATGGTATTGCTCTTTCTATACGGTTGGACAGATCCTTTATTCCATATTTGCTTTCTCATCAGTAGACAGATTTGGGACATTTTTTTCCAGTGACTGACTTATCATGCACTGTTCTTTTTTTTCCCGTGCGGCGTGCGTATCCAGCCTGTTGGTTTCTCCTTGAAGCTTAGGAGAAGTTTCCATCCAAGATAAAAAGGGGCGTAAACAAAACTCGAAAGATAGGATATTTTTACCTTAAGCAGAAATATCGGGGATATGATATATAGTGCAAGCGTAAAAACCATGAAAAGCTCGATTCTGAACGCAAGACCAAGTGTAAGGCTGCCCGGCGTGAAGAGGCACAGAATCATATTGAACAGAATTGCAAAAGCAAGAAATCCGGTCAGTCTTCCGATTGACGGGAGATAGAGGTCTGCCAGGTAAATAAACTTTTCAAACCTTGTGATTTTTGCATGCTCAAACACCTTCTGTTTGAACTGGTTTCTCAGCTGTCTTCTTCCAACTTCCCATCTTTGTCTCTGACTGGCCGCGGCATCACCGCCCTTCTCCACCATTTCTCCCGCGACATATGTTTCGCTTGTGAAATATACCCTCTCGCCTCCAAGCCTGAGCCACCAGCCGAATTCCATATCCTCTGTCAATCCGTAAGCTTTCCAGGGAAACCTTGAAAGTCCCTTCTTGCTGAAACACATGCCATTGCCGCGCAGTGACACGCTGAGCCCGAAACGTTCCTGTCCCATCAAAAGAACACCGTTGATCAGAGACAGGGCGTACGTCAAAAGCCTGGTTCTCCAGCTTGCGTCAGGGTTGCTGGCCGTGTAGTAGGCCTGAATGAAATCAACGCCGCTTTCCAGATAGCTTGCAAAAACATTTAAAATATTTTTATCCACTTTTGTATCTGCATCGATGACAACAAAGGCATCGGTGTTGTCACTTGGATCTTCCATGATTTTTCTAAAGCAATAGTCAAGGGCATATCCCTTGCTTTTTTCCGTTTCATGGAATCTCTCAAGAACAGTCGCTCCTTCCTCTTCAGCAGATTTTTTAGTGTTGTCTGTACAATTGTCTGCGATAACCAAAATCTGATACAATTCTCTGGGATATTCCACCTCCTTCAGGCTTTTGACTGTTTCCCTGATGCAGCTCTCTTCGTTATGTGCCGGAACTGTAAATATGAAGCGTTTTTTTGCTTCCTTCACCTTGCTTCTGGCAAGCGGACTTTTCAAAATCAAGGCTAAAAGGGTAATAAAGAAAAGATAGATGAAAAAAGGCAGTATTGCGAAAATGAAGAGAAATAATACCAGATATGACAATAGTTCCAAACTCATTTCCTTCTCCGTTATCCAGTGTATTTATAATTTTGTCTTCTGATGAACTAATGAATATTATACTATAGAGATATTTACAAATATCAAAGCAAAATGGATTTTTTTCGATAGAAGATCGTTGTCCGCATCTGGAAATGAAAGAATTTTCAAACCTTTAGCAAGGAGATTTGATATGACTCCGGCAGTGCCCCTACTTCAGGATTTTTTGACAGATTCAGCGTCGCGTTTTGGCGAAAAGATTGCCGTTGAAACAGAAGGCGGTGAGAAGAGTTATGCGGACATTGCGCGGGAATCGGACAGCCTGGCTTCTTTTCTGAGGGAGATGGGACTTGGAAGAGGGGACAGGGTTTTGGTGTTTGCAGACAACACGATAGAGACCATCGTATCTTTCTGGGCCGCACTGAAGGCCGATGGAGTGATATCCATTATAAATCCTCTTACAAAAGC
>JADFZC010000012.1 GCA_015232735.1 Oligoflexales bacterium
TATGAGAGGTAAACTAGCCAATTCATTGGAATGTTATAGGTAAAAAGCGGTCCGGAAGACAATCTGTAATATGACAAGCCCTTATGACTTGCTCCACTGCCCCAGCTTTGAACCCCGACTTCCAGTTCAGAATTTATTGATTTGGTTAAATCAAATATGACTATTGATCCACCTGAATTTTTAAATCCCGTTGAAGAATCATTCTCAATAGAAAAGCCTATATGCGCTTTTGATTTAATTCCAGTTTTGTTATTAATAATAAAATTATTATCGTTTGAATAGGCGGTAATGGAGATAATAAAAATTGAAGTTGTCAGGACAAAATTGATGTTATTATTATCAAAAGACATTTGGTTTATTCCCATACGACCGTGATTGGCTGCATAAAGTAAATCGGTATGTCAAAATGTTTATTTAGTGATAAATTTGCCTATTTCAATCACAGCAACATGGACAGGAAGCAAAAACAGGTTGGAAAACTCTTTATGGACAAGTGCATACATCGTTGTATTCACTTGTCTTACTTAGCTTTATTAATCTTTTTCTTTAATCTGATCTTGTGTTTTTTTCTTGATTTAACTCTTTTCATTTTTCGTGTACGGCGATTGTCTCCTCGGCCCATTTATTCCACCTTTCTTATTTTTTAGAGGATTAGACCAGTTTAATACCGGCTTTCTTCGCATAAACGTCAAGACCAAGTTTGTCAATTGTTCGTATGGCAGATGTACTTACCTTCAAAGAAACGAACCTTCCAAGCTCAGCTGACCAGAAACGTTTTTTTTGCAGGTTTGGATAAAATTTGTGCTTGGTTCTTCTATTTGAGTGGGAAACTCTGTTTCCGCTTAGAACTCCTTTGCCGGTTAATTCACAATATCTAGACATTTTTGCCTTCCTTTTCCGCTAAAGCTTGAGTTGTGCTATTTTCTTCGTTTTGCTTGCTGTGTGTTCTATCTTTGTTTCTGTCAAATTTTGAACCACTCCTCGATGTTCCCATGGATGAAGTTGCTATTGCAGACATCTCAGCAGCAAAATTTCTCTCGGTTCTGTGCGATAGGCAGAAAGGCAATAATGCCAAGTATCTAGCTCTCTTAACAGCTTTGCAGATCGCTCTCTGCTGGGATGCCGTTGCTCCTGATATCCTTCTTGGGATAATTTTGCCTCTATCAGTGATGAATCGTTTCAGCATATCTGGATTTTTGTAATCAATTGCAATAGTTGGGTCAAGAGCACGCTTTCGGCGGAACATGACACGACGTTTTTTTCTTTGGGTAACCACCATGAAATCTCCAGTTTTTGATGCCCCGGAAGTAACTAGAATAACAGCTTAAAATACTAAACTGTTCATTACTGACAACTCCAAAGTAAACTCAACCCTTTAAACCTATATGTAGAGCAATCAAAGAGCATCTGTTATAAAAGGGTTCTAAAAGTTAACTTATTAAGAAAATATGTGCAAGCAAATAAGATATGCAATAAATGAAGAGAAATTTACTGGTTTTAGCTAAAAATATTTCATTTTAGTCGGACCCGTTGTGTTATAAATCAATTCCTTATTTGTTGGGATTATTATATGGCGAGTAGTTATGAATCGGAGATTGTCCAGTTGGAAGTGGCGATTCCTGTCCCGGTTCATAATACATTCAGTTATTCTTATCATGACATTTTGAGACCTGGTACGAGAGTTCTCGTTCCCTTTAATTCGCGAAAAATAGTAGGGACTGTTCTTTTCTGCGGCAAGGAAAAAGGGGATCAAAAAAGAGCATATGATCTAAAAAGTATTTTTGAAGTTCTTGATGAGGAGCCTGTTTACTCAAAGGTGATGCTGGATTTGGCAAGGTGGATGAGTGAATATTATTTTTGTCCGATAGGGGAAGTTTTAAGGTCCATGCTCCCCTTGGGGACGAAAAAAATCAGACATGTCTCTTATGCCCTCACTGAAAAGGGAAGGGAAAGGCTTAATTTAATAGGGCCAGATTTGGAACGGGACATACTTGGGGATTTATTCAAGGTAAAGAATTCTTTATCGGAAGCCAGTATCAGGAGAAAAATTGACAGGATCGTATCGGAAAATGATTTTAATAAAGAAAATGTGCTGGAGAGATATATTAAATGTGGATTGATTAATAAAAAAAGGATGGTTGAGAATAAAGCAAGAGAGGTGAAATCAAGAAAAAGCATTAAATTTGATCTAGAAAAAAATCAAATGCTTGTCTTAACAGAGGTTCAATCAAATGTTCTAAAGAATATTATTGACTTGGGTTTAAATGCTAAGTGCATTCTAAAACCTTTGTTGCTTTTGGGAATAACGGGATCAGGTAAGACAGAAATATATCTTCAGGCGATAGCGGCAGTTTTTGAAAGATTTGCAGATTCCCAGATTTTAATGATGGTTCCTGAAATTTCACTGACTCCCCAGATGACGAGGGTGTTTGAATCACGTTTTCCGGGCATGGTTTCAGTGGTACATTCGGCATTAACGGATACCAAAAGATGGGGTAGGCTTAATGATATAAGGAATGGTGAAAAGAGAATACTTATTGGTCCAAGATCTTCGGTTTTCGCTCCTTTCAAGCATCTTAAACTCATAATTGTCGATGAAGAACACGATCAAAGCTATAAACAAAATAATGGATTTGCCTATAATGGCAGGGATATCGCCGTACTTAGGGGGGGGATGGAAAAGGCATGTGTAGTGCTGGGAAGTGCTACGCCCTCGATGGAGTCCTATCAAAATGCACTATCTGGACGATATCATTTGCTTGAACTGCCAGAGCGTGTTCTTGGCCGACCTCTTCCCAAAGTTGATATTATAAATTCAGATCCTTCATTGTATGCAAGAAGGTTTATCGGTAATAAAAAATTGAGCGGCGCTGAAAAGGATTCATCAGTGGATTTGCCGATAAGTAATAAAATTCTTGATGCACTGGAGAAAAATTTCAATATGGGATTGCAGTCAATAGTTATTGTCAACCGCAGGGGTTATGCCTATTATTTATATTCAGTTGACAAGAAGCAGGCTATTAATTGCCCATATTGCAGCATTAGTTTGACGGTCCATTCGAAAAGTACTTTGTTGAGATGTCATTATTGTGATTACTGTGTGTCTCTTCAGAAAATTGTGGAGGAACGCTCAAACGAACGTTTTATTACAGTTGGATATGGTAGTCAACAGATGGAAGATTTCTTAAAATCAAGGTTGCCTGCTGCCAATATAGTAAGAGTAGATTCCGATTCTATTTCAAAGAAGGATGCATTGACTACAGCTCTTGAACAGTTCTCAAAGGGGGAAATAGATATTCTTGTCGGGACACAGATACTGGCAAAGGGACACGATTTTCCGAGGGTGACTTTAATCGTAATGATTGAGGTGGACCAGATTCTTAACCTTCCGGATTTCAGATCGGGAGAGAGAGCCTTCCAGCTTATGGTTCAAGCTTCAGGAAGAGCCGGAAGAGCTGAAGTGCCAGGTGTGGTTTTGGTTCAGACATTCAGGCCAGATCATTTTGTAATTAGGTCTGGCGTGGAACAGAATTTTCATGAGTTTGCCACATATGAGTTGAATTTTAGGAGAGTGAATAAATATCCACCTTTTTCAAAATTGGTTGCTATTGAAGTTAGTTCAGAGAATAAAAGTGTTCTGGAAGAGTTCATGCATGGGGTTGATGATTGGTCAAGAAGTTTTAGAAAGGCCTTTTCCAGTAACGGCAAAATAAAATTGCTTGGCCCATCAATTCCCCCCATTGAATATATTCGTAACAGACATAGACGTTCTATTTTGATACTTTCAGAAAATTATAAAAGTCTCTGGGGGATAACAAAAAAATTTCTCGATATATTTAATACGGGGATTTCAAAAGATATCAGAATAAATGTCGACGTAGACCCGCAAAGCTTGCTATGAGAAATAAATAAAAATTAATTGGCTCCTCAGGACAGACTCGAACTGCCGACCCGGTGGTTAACAGCCACCTGCTCTACCGACTGAGCTACTGAGGAATGCTGTTTTTCGTAAACTCTTTGGTACATGAATTGATTTTAACTGTCAAGAAAATAAAAAGCCTAATTACTCAGAATTAATAAGGGCTTTACTGACGGCGGAGGTTATCATTTCTATCTTGAAAGGCTTGCTGATGTAGTCATCACAACCCACTGCGAATCCTCTTTTGATATTCTCAGCATCTTTTTGATTTGAAACAAGTATTAGGGGAACTTTTTTGAAATTTATGTCCTTTTTTAAAATTTCGCACAGTTCGTAGCCATTAACCCATGGCAGGTTTACATCGAGCAGGATCAGATCGAGTTTGTTGGTTTCGAGAACTTTGGACAGCTCCATTCCGTCCTCCGCCAGAAGAACATTATATCCTTCAGCTTCAAGTATTCTCTTCATCGCATTTCTCATTATCTCGTCATCATCTACAACGAGTATCACCTGTTTCTTTTTATCGCATATCACCTCGCGGTAAGCATTTAAGTTTACAATTGGAGCACTTGCAATTTTTTTTCTTTTCAACGCATTAACTCGCTGTTGAAGAGAGCAATTTTTTAATTGTCTGATTTTGTTCTTATCTGCCATGCTCCATGTCCTTTTCCGTATCTTAACAAAAAGATATGCTAAGATACCTATGTTATTAATATCGACAGATATAATTAATACTTGAGGGGAACACCTGCAGAATATGAAATGCATTGATATTATCTTGAATATATTGGATAAATAACCTATTGGATAATAAGTTCATAGTTTTGAGGGTTGCTTTTGGTCAGAGGTTGTGATGTCTGGACAACTTAATGTTTCATGGGAAATTAAAATTCCATTTTTAGAACCTGATGGTTGGTATTTCTGGTCGTCAGATATACTTGGGGATGAGAGAAATAATGGTTTATCTTCGGTAGAGGAATCTGCTGGACTTTCGATGGGAACTGAAAGGGTACTCAGAAGGGCGTTTGAACTCAGTCTTAATAGGCATATGGGATGGGATCTATCAAAATTGACAAGTTTGGAAGATGCCTTTATCGATGCATCAAGAATTTTTAAACGAGGAGTTGCCTGCAGGAAAAAGAATGGGGAGATTATTTCATCAAAAAAAAATGGATCGTATGATGTTGTCCTCTATGATGAAGATATCAGAGGTCTCAATAGATACCTAGATTCAACGTCATTTGTGATAGCCGACAGAAAAGTATGGGATATTTGGGGAGATAAAATAAGTTCAAGGGAGGTGTTTCTTTTTTCTTTTGATGAAAACAGCAAGATATTATCCTCCATAGAGGGACTTGTTTCGACTTGGAAAGGTAGTGGCAGAAAAGCGAACTGGATAATAATTGGGGGTGGGGTTATTTCGGATATGGCCGCTTTTGCCGCTGACCTTTGTGGTTGTTCATTTGTTTTGGTTCCAACAACATTATTATCAATTGTGGATGCCTGCGTGGGAGGAAAGACGGGTGTCAATTATCCACCGTATGGTAAAAATCAGATTGGATCTTTTGCTTTCCCGAAGAAAGTAGTTGTATATTCCGAATGGCTGTCATCGCTTGATGCCCGGCTAATAAGGGCGGGGGCATCTGAGTGTTATAAGCATGCGATGCTTATAGGCGATAGGAATTTGATGAAAAAGATTACAGATGCGATACACGACAGGGGGTATCGATCCTTTGGCAGTATTCTTAAAGATCTTATTAATGTAAAAGTTTCGATTATTGAGAAGGATTCGACTGAATCCGGTCAAAGAGCCACTTTAAATCTTGGACATACTCTTGCGCATGCGCTTGAGGGGATTTCTCAATCGGAAAATACCGGGGAAAAGGTCATCCTCCATGGAGAAGCTGTCAATATCGGATTGGCTTTCTCTTCAATATTAAGCTGGAAATTATCCTATTTCACTGAAATGGATGTTTCTTATATTATTGGATTATTGAAATCAGCAGGGTCTTTGATGACAAAAAAAGAACTTATTGAGCATCTAGGGTTGGAAGATTTATTAAGTGAAGATTTTTGGCGTCGTATGATGAAGTTTTTCTTCATGGATAAGAAAGCGACTGATTGTCTCGGAAATGATACAAGGTGGGTTATCCTAAAGTCGTTCGGGATACCGTTCTGTTCGGAAAAAGGTCAATATACTATCAGTGTCAAGGAAGATCTATTAAAAGAAAGCTGGTCCTACCTTTGCAGCATTTTAGGCTAAAAGCTCTATTCAGACCATTATAGGAGATAACTCTTTTGTCAGTAGTAAAATCTAGTTTGCTTTTTTCAATGGGTACCTTGATAAGTCGCATTTCTGGATTGATAAGAGATCAGGTGGTACTTGCTGTGTTTGGCGCCTCAATATACTTGGATGCTTTTTATGTCGCCTATAGAATACCAAATTTATTAAGGGAGATGGTGGCTGAAGGAGCCATGGGAAGTGCTTTTACAAAAGTATATAGTTCGCTTTTTGAAGAAGACAGGGAAAGAGCAAAAAAACTGTTGTGGGATTCTCTTTATTTCACTTTCTTGTTATCTCTTTGTATTTGCGGTATTGGAATTTTGCTGGCCCCCTATCTGGTCAGGGCAATGACTCTCGCCAAGCCTGCCGGGATGCTCAGGGAGGTTTTTTTAAGCAATACAACAGGTCTTACCAGGTTGCTTTTCCCATATCTTGGCATGACAATAGTTGGTTCGATTGTCATGGGAGCTTTGCATCAGAGCGGCAGGTTTTTCTTAAGTGCTATTGCTCCCATTGTTTTCAACATAGGAAATATCATTGGTGCTCTGTTTTTTTCTGAATTGTTGGAAAAGTATCATCCTGAGTGGGTGCAGGATTTAATTGGAGATCCCAAAATCACTGGTTTGGCCATAGGAGTTCTGGTTGGAGGGATTGGACATTTTTTTTTACAGTTGTGGGGTATTTGGTCTTCGGTATTTAATGATATTGAGTGGAAGGTTTTTAATATTCCCTGGTCTGAAGACTTAAAAAAAGTTTTGATAATAATGATACCGGCAGCAGTCGCGGCAAGTTCTGGTCCAATAAATGTATTGATAAATACAAATTTTGCTACCAGTTTGGGAACCGGCGCAGTCACCTGGCTTAATACTGCTTTCAGGTTATTGCAGTTACCGGTAGGCATATTTGGTGTTGCTGTAGGAGTGGCAGTCCTTCCAAGGCTTGCCAGAGCAATAAAGGAAAAAGACAAGTACAAGATAGATAAAAATGTTTCATTGGTTTTTCAACAGGCCTGTGAATTTGTATTATGGCTTAATGTGCCATGCATGGTTGTATTATTGGCTAATGACAGAAATGTTATTCAAATTCTTTTTCAATATGGAAAATTTTCTCCCTCAGACACTGTAGCAACAGCAAATGCTCTGTTTGCATATAGTTTTGGAATTATCGGCTATGGTCTTATCAAAGTGCTTACTTCATTTTATTATGCAGTTGAACGGACAAAATATGCAATGAAGGTATCTATTGTAAGCATAAGTGTAAATTTTATTGGAAACTATGTCTTGGTTAATTCATACGGCCATATAGGGCTGGCAACAACAGCTTCAATCACGTTGACATTCAACTCCCTGGTGTTGATAGCGGGTTTGAGACGGCATAATCTTCAGATTGAGAGATATGAATTGCTAAAGTCAATTTCATGTTTGGTTTGTGCATCGTTATTATCGGTATATTTTCAGAAGATATTGGAACATTGGATCATCTCTTTTTTTAATAAAAGTTCAGAGGTTTATCCCAAGCCATTGGTTTTTGGTATATTGACGGCTAATTGCCTCATTGTAATGATAGTTTTTGCGGTATTTGCAGGGATCAGAATTAGAGGTTCAAATATTGATATAAATAGATTTTTTAAATTCAAAAGCAGGTGAGATTTGTAAAGTATAAAAGGTTATCTGAAAACCCCAAGGTTAGGGCGCGAGGAGGAGGAAAATCGGAGTTTGCACGTTGATAAATGAGGATTTTTCGACAACGAGTAACGCAGAGATTCGGGTTTTCATACAGCCGCTAAAGAAGTTCTTTGATACTGGATCTATTGTAGGGCAATATGGTGGTTGTTCCGTCACTGATACTAAGTTTTGTTCTTTTGAAATATATTCCATTGGGAATTGAGGCAGTTCTATTTTTCTGCCGGATATTTTCTTTAGTCTCCTCATAATATGAACTGGATGCCATATCCATCATAAAATAAATATTTTCAGTATCATTACTGATTTTTAATTTTCCTTTTTCCGATCCGACCCAGATTCCTGTCAATATGTGTTCGCTGTAACTTATATGCCATCCATCATGCAAATCAAAACTTGATCCTGGGAAAGATGCTGGATTATTATCAACTGAGTTGATGGTTCCATTGAGTCTGTATGAGGTCGCATCTTTAAGCGCCTTTGTTAATATGTAGGCTGTTTGCTCTGTAAAAATCCTATTAACAGAATTATTGCGATGAGAATATAGAATTTTTCCTTCAGGGGATATGATTTTTTCAATAAGATAAGGTTGTATAAGTCGTCCCTGATTTGCCAGAGGCAAATATGCTTTAACAATATCAAAAAGTGAATATTGTTGTGTGAAAATGAAAGGTCGCTTTTGATAAAGCATGACTTTTAGACCCAGTTTACTCAACTGGTTTGAGATAGATCCAATACCGATCTTGTTTAATATATATTCAGAAAGAAAGAAATCCATCTGCAATAGACCTTCATAAATAGTACGATTCTGATAGGGACCATTTTTAATATTAATTGATTTTTCTGATTCATTAGATGAAGAAAATGGAAATGTGTGAGATAGAGGAATACCTTCGTCTATCGCTATGGCGTTCAATAATGGAAGCAGGAGATTTCCAGGGTTTCGCTTCATTAAGGTGGCTCTATTGAATTGAGAGTCATGGAAATTCTTTCCACCTACCAAGGAAAGAACAGCACCATTCTCAGGATTTATACTAATAATGGCACCCTGCAGTTCGGCTTTTTTCAGTTCACTTTCAGAAATGTGTCTTGCAATGCTTTCTTTTACCGTGTTGTTTGCATTTCGCTGCAGTTTTGTGTTGAGAGTTGTGTATATTTTCAGACCCTTGTTTTCTATCTCATTGATTTCAAGCATTTTAAGGATCTCTGATTTTACTGTAGAAATGAAATACCCGACATTATCTTCTGTAAGGTCAGATTTCTTATAGATTTTGATTTCTTGGGATTCAATATCGGGAATAGCGCTTTTATGCAGTTTTCCCTCTTCAGCCATTCTTCTCAAGACAATTTTTTGTCTTGATTTGGCAAGAAGGTAGTTATTATTTGGGGAATATTTGGAAGGAGCTTTTGGAAGGCCTGCCAGAAGTGTACTTTCCGCTATGGTCAATTTTGATGAACTTTTATGAAAGTAGTTTTGCGCCGCGGCTTCAATTCCGTATGAATTATTCCCCAGGAAAATCGTATTCAAGTATAATTCCAAAATTTTTTCTTTGGAGTATCTGAACTCAATAAGGATTGCCAGTATAACTTCCCTAAATTTTCTGGAAAAAGTTCGTTCTTGGTTAAGGTACATGTTTCTTGCAAGCTGCTGAGTGATTGTACTGGCGCCCTGAGTTACTTTTCCTCTGATAAAATTTGTGAATATAGCTCTTAAAATTCCAGTTGGGCTTATGCCTGTATGCTTGTAGAAAGTACTATCTTCTATGCAGACAAACGCATCTATCAGGTATGATGGCAGGTTTGACAAGTTGGTCCAGTATTTTTTTTTGTTGCTGAATTCCCCAATGACATTATTGTCCTTATCATAAATAACAGTACTTAAGGTAGGAGTATAATATTCTATGCCTATAGTCATTTCGTCCAATTTTTTAAGCTCGTGGACGATGCTTTTGCAGTACAAAAAAAGAATGACTGCAATGATGACAAAAAATAATGCTAAAATTTTTTTTAATTTACTCACAAGCATATGTTAATTGTATCATATATCAGTAACCAGTGGCATAGTTGCTTAGGACATAACGAAAGTTACCTGTTATTCTAAGTTTGTCTTTTCCGAATCCATCTGGTAGTGGTGAGTAGGGTGAGGCTTTTTTTAATGCATCGACCACAGCTTGATCGAGAATATCGTAACCCGACGAACTGAGTATTTTCACACTATTAAGTGATCCGTCTTTCTGGATGGTGAACTCCACAGTAACAACTCCCTGCCAGCCCTGCCTTACTGCCGATGCAGGGTAGCTCCATACAAGCTCAAATGCCTTGCGCAGCGCCGTGAAATAGCCAATGAATCTGTAGTCCGATGTATTAAGGTCAATCCTGTCACCAGTTGCAAGATCTTCATCGATGTAATCCTGATATCCTGCTTTCATTTGATTGGTAAGTTCAGAGGAAGTGGGAATTAGCTTTTCATAGTCATTTCTTGGAATATGTATCGATCTGGGACTGTTGTCGATGCCAAATATATTTTTTCTTTTTTCATTTTTTAATTTTGCCTTGTCCTTATCTCCTTGAGACTTCTTTTTTGCAAGATTATCAGAGAGATGAGATTTGTCTGCATTTCCAAGGGCACCAGGATCTAGTCCTTTGAATGAGTCTATCGGTTTGGCTATCTTGGTTTCTTTTTCAGTCGCATGGTCTTGAGATCCAAGGTATCTGGGGTCTTTTGGTTTTGATGTTTTCTCAAGCTTTGATTCAAGGATTTTTGACAATGGACCGTTATAGTCCTCCTTTGCTTCGGTTTTTGTTTTTTCCTTGATTTTTACTTGAACAAGGTTTTTCTTATTTTTTTCATCTTTCTTGTTTAACAATGCATTTTCGGAGAATTCGCTTATTTTTAGATATCCGGAAAGATGTATGAGGAGTGATAAAATTATTGTGATAAGCAGGACTATGCCGCTTTGATAAGGAACCCCATGGTATCTGATGACTCTTTTGTTTTTGTTGGAAGAAAACATCTGATCGGGACTCACTATTTAGAGATTTGGCGTATGAAGCTGCTTCTCTGGAAATTTGTTTCACAAAGGGTTACTTTTTCTCTTTCATTATATAGCAAAAAATTCAAGATGCCTTCTTTCGTTGTAACGATATCTTTAAGCGATTCTTAAAAAAAATTAATACTGTTTATTACTGCATCTCTCATCTAAAATATATAAGCAAGTAATATATTTTTAGGTCATGCATACAAATGTCTTTAACATATTTTATAAGAATTAAGAATCTCAAAAGATTTTTACGTATTGCTTCCTTTAACCACCTTTAATATCTTATCGGTAAGTTGAAGCTTAACTGAAGGGTCTTTTATGATTAAGCCACAAAAAACCAGGATTTATTTGTTTTTCAGTCTATTTGTGTTTGTCTTAACGCATGGTTGTAGTGAGAAGGACTATAATAAATCAGATCCTGCGGAATCTTTCGCCTACGCAAAGGAACCTTATGATGATGAGAGCTATGATACTGCTTTGACTAGGCTTGGGGAATTCAAGTCGAGGTTTCCATACAGCAAGTATGCGGTGGAAGCGGAACTGCTAATTGCAAACAGTCATTTTAAACTTGAACATTATGAGGAAGCTGCTGCAGCTTACGCTCAATTTGTTAAACTTCATCCCAAACATGAGCAGGTCGATTTTGCCATGTATCGGGTTGGAGAATCGTACTGGGTAGATGCTCCTGAGGCTATTAATAGGGAACAGGAGTATACATTTAAGGCAATTGAAGAGTGGAACAAATTGATTGTCAGATTCCCAAAAAGCAAATATTCCGAAAAGGCTGCAGAATTTATTGAAAAGGGAAAACGAAGAATAGCTGAAAGTTTTGATTTTATTGCCAAATTTTACTGTAAATTGGAAATATATCATGCCTGTGCCTATCGATATCAACTGTTGGTTCGGGATTACCCTCAATATAAGGATCTATATAAGAATGCCCTTGAGCAGGCAGGAAAAGCCTTTTTGAAACTTTCTGAGATTAAAGCGGCTGATCCAGAGAGCGATAAGAATATTTTTTTTAAAAAAATGTCATCTTCTGAATTAAAAGAAAATGGTGAAAAACTAATAAAGGAGTCTGCAGAGGTCAGATAAGTCCTTTTTCGTGGCCTTACTAAATCAATCTGGTTTAAAATAAAATATCATACGAGCAAGATTCAATTCTTGTTAAAGCATTTAATAGGAATCAATCTAAAAAGAGAGAGAATCCTTTGTATTTTAGAGATTGTTCCATTTTCATTTTGGTTTTTATTTTTGTCTCTTGTGCCAGACTGTCCAAGGAAATGGAAGAGATTGCCGATACGGATGTAAATGATTTTGAAGACAGCTGGGATGAGGATAGGCTTTCGGCTGATTCCGGTGCCAATATTGATGCCAGTATTGAAGATAGAGCAAAAATCAAAGAAGAGGAAGATAGGTTCTGTGATGATGATATATTTAGTCGATATCTAATTCAGAAAACACTTTCAAAAAACTTGAAAATACATGAAATAAAAAAATTAAATCAATTTTCGGAATTTAAAAACAGAGATGAAGCAAAGGCAAGCATTATTGCCAAGAGCGTACTAAAAGGCCCTTACGTTTCCATACTGAGTGGACTGCCGGTTGTTGCTACACCACAGGTTGACCATTGGATAAGATATTTTGAGTCTAGGGCAGGCCGTGAAATTTATATTGCGTGGCTTGTCAAAAGTAAATCAATTGAGAGGATTTTGATTCCTCTTTTAATAAAAGAGGGGCTTCCGGAAGAACTATTTTTTCTTGCTATGATAGAATCGGGTTTTAACAACATGGCATATAGCCGGGCCAAGGCTATTGGCACATGGCAATTTATGAAGGCGACGGCAATGTCCTATAATTTGAGAGTCGACTATTGGATTGATGAGCGAAGAGACCCAATAAAGTCGACCTTGGCGGCGGCAAGCTATCTTAAGGATTTATATATTCAATTTGGGGACTGGTATCTTGCTATAGCAGCATATAATGCGGGGCCTGGGAAAATAAGAAATGCCATTCAAAAGACTGGAAGCAGGGATTTTTGGATTCTTACAAAAACGCGGTACCTTAAAAAGGAAACCAGACAGTATGTCCCCAAAATGTTGGCTGCTCTAATAATTGCTTCAAATCCGGAAAAGTATGGATTTTGGATAAGTAAACAGGCTGATGATCATCCGCAACTTGAAGCCATATCTCTCGAAAGACCGGTGGAATTGAAAGAAATAGCTGAAAAATTGGATATCCCGGTTGAAAAACTGAAGCAGTGGAATCCTGAGCTCATCAAATTCGTAACTCCTCCGGTGAGGTCTTTTGGAGAAAATAACGGTGAATACAAAATTAAACTTCCTCTAAAATATCTAGACCATTTTAATCAAATTAAAAAAGGATTATCATACATTGAAATCCAGGATATGATAATCTATGAAATTAAAAAAGGAGACTCGTTAAGTAAAATTGCCAGGCGATATCAATTAAAAGTTAGTCAAATAATATCAGCCAATCCTGATTTGAACTTAAAAAAAAGACTTCGCTTAGGTCAAACCCTAGCGATTCCAATTCCTGCGATTGTAAAAAAAATAGACAATAACAAAGTTATAAAATCCTCTTCCGAAGTCACTTGAGTCGTTGCCAATCACCACTTCTATTGCTAATCTCTTTTTCAACAATTTTGGAAAAACATTCAAAACTGAACTAGGATTCTGGAGTAATTGATATGAAAATTTTAGTCACTTTAAAAAGAACCCCGGATACGGAAACCAAGATCAAGTTGACGAGTGATTTTAAGAAACTCGATCATACCAGCACAAAGTTTATCATAAATCCTTATGATGAGCATGCAATTGAGGAAGCTTTGCAGATAAAGGAAAAAACAGGAAACTGTGAGGTTGTTGTTGTCAGCTTTGGCCCCGAAGGCAATAAGGAACTTATTATTAAGGGTTTGGCAATGGGTGCCGATAGGGGGCTTCTGGTAAGCGATGAAGGCCTTGATGATTTGGATTCGCTTGCTGTTGCAAAAGTACTTGCAGCGGTTGTCAAAGAGGAGAAGCCTGATCTTATTATTGGTGGGAAACAGGCTATTGACGACGATAATATGCATACAAACATAATGCTTGCGGAATTGTTGAATTATCCTCATGTCAATGTGGCGAACAAGCTTTCATTGGATAAAGGTAAAGGCAGGGCTGAGAGAGAGGTTGAAGGAGGCCAAATAGAGGTATATGATTTTAATCTCCCGGCTGTCGTTGGGGCCAATAAGGCAATGAATACCCCTAGATACACCTCTGTCCCAGGTATCATGAAGGCAAAGAAAAAACCACTGGCGACAAAGAAAGTTGCTGATCTGGGATTAAAGCTTGAAGATTTAAAAAATGGTATCAGTACGGTTATTAGATCATATGAATATCCACCAGTGAAGCCATCTGGAAAACTTTTTAAAGGGGAAGATGTTTCCGTAATGGTTGAAAGGGTTGTAAGGCTGCTTCGTGAAGAGGCGAAGGTCATTTAATTGTAACATGTTGATATTTTGTGACAGGTCCTTCGCCTTTTGGGCTCAGGATACATCGCTGGTGCATTTCGCACCGGCGACTAAATAATAACAAATGAGGGTATAATAAAATGAAAGTCCTTGTGTATATAGAACAAAGAAATAGAGAGATCAAGAAGAGCGCTTTTGAAGCTTTGACACTGGCACGAACTTTAGTTGACGGTCCCGCTGAACTGGGTGCGGTGATTATTGGCAAAGACATTTCCGGATTGGCCGATGGCCTTAAAGGTTACGGGGTTGGAACGGTTTTTTTAAGTGATGCTGCTAGCTTGGATAAATACAATTCGCTTTTATATGGTAGTGCGTTTGAGAATGCCATCAAGGAATTCGATCCAAATTGCATATTAGGCGTCGCATCGCCCATGGGCAGGGATGTATTCCCTAGAATGGCTGCGAGGTTTGGTGGTGGAATTATTACAGATATTATTTCATTAAGAAAAGATGGAAATGTAATTGTTGCGAAAAAACCCATGTATGCTGGAAAGTGCATAGCGGAAATAGAATTAAAGCCAAGCGTCAAAAATTTTGTGACAGTACGCCCTAACGTATTTGCTGCGTCCAAGGGAGGTGAGAGTTCGACGGCTGTTAAAAATGTAAATGCACTCTCTTCTGTTGATGGTTTTACTACAGTTGAGATTCGAAAAGGAACAAGTGAAAAGCCTGATCTGACTGAAGCCAGTATCATCGTATCAGGCGGCCGATCTGTGAAGAGTTCAGATGGATTCAAGATGATCGAGGAATGCGCCAATGTTTTGGGTGCTACAGTTGGAGCCTCACGTGCTGCTGTTGATGCTGGTTATATTTCACATTCCGCCCAGGTTGGTCAGACCGGGAAGACAGTAACTCCAAATCTTTATGTAGCATGCGGTATTAGCGGAGCAATTCAGCATCTTGCAGGTATGAGGACTTCAAAGGTTATAGTGGCTATTAATACAGATCCAGATGCACCAATTTTTTCAATAGCGGATTATGGAATTGTCGCAGACATATTTGAAGCAGTTCCAATTTTGACACAAAAATTGAAAGCAATATTATAGAGCCAATGGTTATGAGATAGTCACTTAAAATTTGTATGAATTTGGAGTTTGACCGTCTCATTCCAAATTTTTTTCGATTTTTGTCCCTAGAATCCTGGCAAATTCTTTTGTTGAAGTAATTTCTCTTCCACAGCCGCTTACTTCAAGCATGCCATTATTGATAAGCAATATTTCATCAGCATATGAAAAGATAGTGGATCTGTGTGCAATAATTATTATGGTTGAACCAAGGTCAGTCAATTGTCTGAGATGAGTATAAACAAGTTTTTCTATTTCGGGATCAAGGGCAGAGGTGCCTTCGTCAATAAGTATTAGATTGGTTTTGTGATAGAAAATTCTGGCGAGTAGCACTCGCTGGGATTGTCCTCCTGAAAAAGTTAGTCCCTCCTTGCCGATGACAGAATCAAATTTATTAGGTAGATTATTAATGAATTCATATAGTTGTACTTTTTTTGATGATTCGATGATTTTTTCGTGACAAAAGTCAGTATCCGGATAACTGATGTTAAGAGCTATTGAAGTTGGCGCCAGTAGGAAGTTTTGTGGCATGTAAGTAATATCAATTTTCTTGTCATTGGTTGTCGATTGACTTTGGGAAAAAATTTTTCCGCTATGAAGGGGGACCGTGCCTAAAATAATATTGAAAAGAGTACTTTTTCCTGCTCCTGATGGACCGCAGATGCAATATATTTTTCCTTTTTTAAATGAAAAACTAAAATTTCTCAGAACAAACTGATCTTGTGGAGTTTCCGGGTAACGCACAAAGATATTATCAAATGTGATTGTAGTGTCAGCAAAATCGGATTTGATTAGATTGGAAAATTTATCCGCTTTGTTTTTATCAAGAAACAGAAAAAGCTGGGATATTCGATCAATAGCAACATCACCTTCCCGGTTGGAATTAAAATATCGTCCTACTCTTGCTGCAGACTGGGATAGAATTGCAAGCGTGGAGAAGAAAGAAAATTGAATGCTGCCAGTCACGGATTGAGAATTACTAAACGAATCAGACATTGAGAAATACAAGACGCCTACCATAGAAAAAATGGCTATCATTTCAAGCATTGGAGAGGTCCTGGATTTGATCCTGACTGCCCTAAGCAATTTGAAAAAAAGACTGTCAGTGAGGGATCTCATTTTCTTGATTTCAAGCAGTTCTGTATTGAAGTGTTTTATTGTTTCAATACCCAAGAGCCTCTGTTGAAGCCATTCAATTAATATCGAATAATCTTTAAGAGCAATGAAGGAACGTTCTCTAAGTTTCTTCCCAAGTTTTGAGGAGAAATAAAAGACTGGACCTATGCAAATGATAAAAACAAGAAATAATGATGGAGATAAAAGAATCAGGGTTAACATGTAAAAGAATATTTGTATTAACTCCCTTGGAAGGCCTCCATAAAAATGAACAATATATTCCCGGATAAGGTTAATATCCACTGTCATACTGCTGGAGATTTCGGATTCCTTGATATCATCAAGTGTTAGGCGGGAAGCTGGATTTAATAGCAGGTATTTCTTTATTATGTTGGATCGAATTTCTTTTGCGATAAGTTCACTAGCTCTCTCCCATAAAAAAATGTGCGCGAAGGTGAAGAGACCTCGTAAAGCTGAGAGGGAAATAATATATACTGGTAGATTTTGCCATAACTCTATTGCATTAAAGGATTCTTTTCCAGACAGATTCTTAATGATGAATCCAAGATTTTTTCCTACCAATTCTGCAATAGGTATCAACTTGCCTTGGTTTGGATTAATAAGTACCTGTAATGCCGGGCCAAAGAGCGAATAGACACTCGCAGAAACAAATCCAAGCGATATGGCACAGAAGGTAGCAAGTACAAAACTAAATATATGGGGGCGCAAGTAAGCTTTTAACAACGAATTATCCTTAATGGGCAAAAAAATTTCCAAAAATATATAAGGAAGAGAATCTTACCTTTCTTTGAATTTTTTTTTCAAGTTTTATTAGGTCTGTTTTGAAGATATTGATATTCCTGCGTGGAGATCCTGTGTACGGCTAATTTGTCTGAATGTACGGGGTGTGTCCGTTGTCGATCCGCACGGTGGACTTAACCTACAGCTTTCCAAAAAAATAATTCGGGGTGAAAAGGCACTATTATCGGCGATGATGGCGTCTTCGTCAGAAAAAATATCCTCATTTATGTTCGATAAACTCCGGTATTTTTCCTCCGCATCCTTGTCCTCCCCAATAATTGGGCCTTTTCATCCCGAATTATTTTTCCGGAAAGCTATAGCTCCGAGATTTTTCGAACGATTTTCGTGACAAGTCCATATTTAATGGCCTCGTCAGCGTCCATCCAGTAATCCCTGGCAGTGTCTTCTTCAACCTTAGAAAAGGGCTGGCCACATTCAGCAGACAAGAGTTCATTGATTTTCTTCCTCGTCTTGATGATTTCCCTTGCGGTAATTTCGAGATCTGAGGCTTGTCCCTGAATCTGTCCGCCAATCAAGGGTTGATGAATTAAAAACCTGCCATTTGCCATGGTATATCGATGCTCTTTTGGTGCGCCAAGGTTTATGACTGTTGCAATACTGGCACAAAGCCCAGTTGTAACAACCCTGACTTTGGAATTTACAAAACGCATTGTATCGTAAATTGCAAAACCGCTATTTACCTCACCCCCAGGGCTATTAATAAAAACAGTAATAGGGGAGTTTGAATTATCAGCATCAAGTGCTAAAAGATGATTGATGACTTTTTTTGCCACTGTGGCATTTACTGCCTCGGAAAGGAATATATATCTTTTCTCCAGCAATTTAATTTCACTCATATTGGCAGCAATTTGTTCAAGGCCAAATGTATTTGTATTCATTGTCATGTTTCTTCACCCCTATTTTCAATTCTCAGAAAAGATCTATAGCCCTATTATTTTATGTGAATTTCGGGAAAAAAGAAAATCGTATTCTTTTGATTGAACTTTTAAATGTGAGGTGTAACTAGTCTGTGGCGCGCAATGAGCCACGAACGTATCCTGGCAAGTGAAGAAAAGCATAGGATCTAGTTGTAACATGCTGATATTTCGTTACAGATCCTTCGCTTTTTAGGGTCAGGATACGTCACAGGCTCATTTCGCGCCAGCGACTAACTAAGGGAAATTTTTTTTGTGTTCTTAGATATTTATATAATGGTAGACTCATTTTTTAGGACAAAGAGTAAGCTATCTTAATAGCTAATAAAGGATAAAAAATATTGTTTGTTAAAAAATAAATACACTAGTTTATCTGATAATATTTTTTGAAAGATATTAAATAAGTATTTAATAGTGGCATTCAAATAGATAAGAATTTAAAAGCTAAGAGTTTGGCTATGATATTAAAATTGAATTTCTTAATTATAAAAACAACTAAGCAATATTTTAATGTTAGAGTATTGTTTCATAGATTTTATTTTTAAATAAGCGTAACTTCCAGAATTATAACTTGGAGAAAATAGGGTGGTTTCTACGAAAAAAATTTTAATGCAAAAAGAAAAAGATATTAAAAAAGAATATTCTCAGATCCTGAGAGTTATTTGTCATGATCTAGGAAATTCTCTTTCAGTTATTCTAAATGCTTCTGTTATGGCTAGGGAATTTTGTGAAGAGGCAGCCAATGTCTCAAAATATTTTAATGTCATATTAAATGCGGCTAATGAACAGGCAGAACTGATAACAAAAATGAAATCTCTTCGAGAATTATATTGGTCTAGCGGGGGGGAGGAAAAAACAATAGTTAATTTAATGGAACTAATAAATAATAGTAGAAAAGGTTT
>JADFZC010000253.1 GCA_015232735.1 Oligoflexales bacterium
AAATGCAACGCCTTACATCCCTGCCATGAATGACGGAGTTTTACGGCGAATTGGATAAAGTCCTTCGTACGCCTCTCAACAGAAAAATTAGAAGGACAGACAAAATGAGACACAGACTTATAAACTGCGAGGTGGAAATCATATCATGGACCACCCATCCCCTTTCGTCCCCTCTGTAATACTCGACAAAAAATCTTATTGTCGCATATCCCAGAATTGAAAGAAGGCCGATTCCTCCATCCACCATTTTCTCTTTCAAATGTCCATATCCTGCCAAAACAGCACTTGCCATTATTCCGACAAGAACGGATTCCATCAGCTGCGTTGGATACCGTGGGATTGCATCCTCAAGAACCGGAAAGACAACCGCCCAAAAGGGAAATCCGCCATCTTCTGCCTGCCTGACGGGAATACCATAGTCACATCCGTTTAAAAAACAACCAACTCTTGCGATCGCAAGGGAAAAAAAAAGTGAAACAGTCGAAATATCCAAAAGCTTCCAGATCGGCAGTTTCCTTATCAGAACATAAATAACACACAGAAAAACAGAAAAAAGAAATCCCCCGTAAAAAGTCAATCCGCCAATGGAAAACAACAGAGTAAAAAACCCTGCTATTCCCGTATAACTCTCCTTTTCGGCAATGATTGTAAGAGCGCGGGCACCGATATATGAAGATACATAGGCTAGAACATATATTGAATTTATTTCTCCTATGCCGACTTCTGAAACAAAGGATTCTCTTAATTTCAATACAAGGAAATAACAGACAATAGCTGAAATTACATAAAAAAAATGCCAGGATGGAAGAAAAACGGGGCCCCAATCAATGAGAACAGGGTACAAAAGATACCTCGACGCTAGTGTTATTTCTTCTTCTGTGCCAGCTCGATCTCTTTTTCAAGATGCTCTTCCGCATAGTCAGACATTTTTTGTCCATTGATATAAATGGCCGGGGTTCCTGCAACTCCAATCCTTTCTCCTTCGGCACGCGACGCCTTGACTATCTCGACGGGTTTGGGTGAACTCAGGCATTTTTTAAACTGGTCCACATTCAGTCCAAGTTTCCCTGCAAAGGCAACAGGGGTATCGGCTGTCAGGCCTTTCTCTTCAAAAGCCATATAGTGGAATTCCCAAAATTTGCCTTGTTCGCCCGCGCAGTGACCGGCTATCGCATGGTCCCAGGAAGGTCCTTGCGCCCTGAGAGGAAAATCCATAAACACAAACTGAACGGTATCCTTATATTTTTCAGTCAATTTTTTCAGGATACCCGATGCCGCCTTGCAATGACCGCACTGATAATCGGCAAACTCGATTATCTTTACCTTGGCACCCTTGTTTCCCTTTGTAGGAAAATTATCCGACTTTATTTCAGCAACGGGGGCTTCCGGGGCAGACAGGATCAGGCTGAACTGCCTTTTTGATTTGATTTTATTAAGAAGTTCAGCCTTTTTGTTCCGTCCCTCTTCGCTTTCAATGATGCGAATTATCTCATCTTTAATTTTGTCATACGGATAAGGTATCCTCTCCTTGTTTTTTTCATACCACGCCTTGGCATCCTTTTCGGTGGGTTTTTTGGCCTTGAACAGCTCCTGTTCTATCTGTTCTTTTGTCTTCTTCTTTTTCTTTGCTTCATCCTGGAGATAGATGTCAAGAACCACCGCATCGATGATGCCTTTAACCTGCTCAAAATGCTGGCTGTCAGCATCATATATAGACTGCTTGAAGGCAATTGGCAGATCTTTTATTTGATATGCCTTTCCCTCCAGTTTAAAAAGTCCTGGGCTCTCACCGTTTGCTGCACCGACACTGCAGGTCGGAATAGCCTCTTCAGAGTATGAAACTAAAGCTCCAGCAAAACACAAAATCAAAAACAAGGAACAAAAAAAATTTTTAGAGATCATTACAGTCACCCTTTGCTTTGCACACGATTAACCAATCCTATTTGAATGGTCATTTGATCATATTCATAAAAAAAAAACCAGAATTGTTTTCCCTCAACCCCGGTTCGATCTATACTAACACATTTATATTACTGCTTTTTCTCCAAAAATTCCTCCCGTTCCCTCAAAAACCTTTTTGCCTGATAGGGCTCAACTTTAAATACCCATTTGTCCATCATGGCGTTAAAGAATTTGCCGTCACCTGAAGAATCGGCATAAGTTCCCGAAAGATTCATTGTTACATAGTAATCCATCTCTTTCTCAACTTTTTTATTCTTGTCCTTGTCGGACGGCGGGTTTTTTTCAGGAGGCGTCTTCTTTTCAACTTTGGCAACAAGAATACTGTAACTTCTGCCATCGAACGTGGAGACACTTACACTGTCAGCCTTTGAAAACAACTCCTTTTGCTGGGAATCCTTGGGTTGCCTTTGAGAGTAGGAAAGGCTACTAAACATGCCATATAACGAGGAAATTTCACTGTCCTTCTCTTTTTCCTTTTCCCCCCTGTCAGAAAGCTTTAACGAATCCTCCTTTTTCTCCCGTACAAACTTGAAAGACTTTTTCTTCGATAAATCCTTCGGCATGAAATTTATTTCCTTCAAGTCGTCCTTTTTCAAATCGAGAAGCGTCTTGAGTTCCCAGGCTGAAGACTCCTGAAAAAATGAAAGCACCTTGTCTGCAAGATAGGACTTGGTGGAATCTTCAAATGCCACGAACTGACCGTTTCCTTCGCGCCTTTTTCCCAAAACAAGTTTCAAAAGCGCCTTGTCGCCTGAAAACAGGGAGACTCTTGCGCCTTTTTCAAGTTCCAGATCGTTCCACTTCTCCCTTTTGTCTGAAATTAACCGTATTAGTTTGATTTCAGAAATATTTTCAAGAAATTTTACCACTGTGGTGGCCGATGCCGGAAACTTGTCGTTTCCATCGACAATCCATCTATTGTTCTCATCCCTCACCACCTTCACTTTTTTGTCAGACTGAGAGATCTCTATTCCGCTGACTTCCGGAATTTTCTCAATTTGAAAAAGGCTTTTCTCAATATCCTTGAGATCTTTCGACCCCTCTCTTTTTTCTATCACGAGAGTCAAAAGTGCAATCAGAGCAAGAGCTCCCACAACAGCCAGTATTTTTTTGCTAACCATGCGCCTTCTCCTTCCTGGACCATTTTTCTCTTTTGTATAGAACCGTCAAACCGAACACGCAAACTCCCAGGGGGACTATTAACAGATTCGCCGCAATCAGGTGATAGCCAAGACTTTCAATGTCCTCCCTCAGATTTTTTCTGACAAGCCTTCTCCTAAGCCTGATATCCTTTTCCTGTTCCCTGAATTTCTGGATCTCTCTCTGCTGCATGGGCGTAAGCGCGGCGCGGTTTGCGTCCGTTCTTGCGGCCTGAAGTTCGCTCAGCGTTCTTTCAAGGGAAGAGAGTTCTTTCGAAAGCCTCTCCTCCTCCTCTTTCCACTTTACCTGGGCGTTTCTCTGGATTTCCAGGACTTTTGTAAAAGGCCGGCTTATCTGTCCACTTGACCTGATCGATATCAGGTCGCCGCTTCCCCCAAGAAATTCCACGGCATTCAGAACAAAATTGAGGTTGTCGTTTTGAGGACGTATTATCGCCTGCTGTCCAAGCCTGAAGATTTGAACGCTGTTGGAGTCGTGCATAAAATCAACATCTCCGATCAGAACAACGGCCCCCTCCTCCTTTGCCTCCTTAATTTGGTCGGAGGCATTAAGCCCCGAATCCTTCGGGGGCCCCTCGGGAAAAGCCGTCTTGAATTTACCCTTGAGAAGCCCTGCGAAGGTTCGTTTCTTGCCGTCCGTCTTGAATCCCCCGACAAGCGTCTGCGGATCCTGAAACGTAACGACCATCACATTCTGGCTTCCGGTATTTGCCGATGATTCAATAAGCGGCTCCAGTTTATATTCGGATTTTTCCTTCAGGGAGAACCATCCCCCTTCGGTATACATCATCTGCTTCAAATGACCTGTGATTTTAGATCCCTTTGAAAAATTTTTTTCCGACAGGGTTATAAAAAACGGATAGGCCAAATCAACTGTCCCCGCGCGAATCCTTGTCGCCTGCAGCGAATCACCCGCCATTTCCGTAGGACTGAACTCTATGCCCCAGGAATTGAAAAGCTTGGGGAGATAGCTTGAAACCATGGGGAACTGCCCCTGCATGGCCGCCTGCTGGTTAATGGACAGATCTATCCTGGAAAACGGATCGACGGCCACCATCAATCTCCCCCCTCTCAGGAGGAACTGGTCAATCGCATACTGGGCGGCATCGTTCATGTTTTTGGGATGCGCGACAAGAAGAATGTTTATCGAATCTGGGATCTTCTTTTCATTTGGACTTACAACCTCGACGTCATAGAAGTTTTTAAGCCCTGTGACCACGGCCCAGTCTTCACTCGGAGGACTGCCTGGCATCGAAAAGCCTCCTGTCATGCTCAGGGAGGACATTATGCCAAGCTTTTGTTTTTTTGAAGATCCGAGTTTTACCAGCGCTGAAGAGAGATCGTATTCCAAAAACTCCTCTTTTCTGGCATCGAGGTAAGGGATAACCTCCTCCCTGTCAGCCGCAATGAACACCACACCCATATAGAGATCTTCACCTGTCTGCAAAGGAACCCCTTTTATACCGTAATTTTTTGCCCATTCCTCGTCGTCCGTATCGGGCTTTGGATCTATCACTTCCAGTGTCATCTTGCCGCCTGAGTATGCCGCAAATTCCCTGAGGACCTCTTCGACCCTTGTTCCATATGCCTTTATATTTACAGGAACATTTTTAACAGACTTTGAAAAATAGAATTTTGCGCTGACCCTGTCCGCAAGTTTCTGGGCAATA
>JADFZC010000254.1 GCA_015232735.1 Oligoflexales bacterium
GTCGAAACAATTGACATCTTTAAAAAAGATAAACTCTATGATGGAAAATTAAGATAACCTCTAGGCAGCTTCTATGAACATCGCCTGTTTGGAAGACTTTGGTATTCTGAACCGTATTTCGAAGGGAATAAAATCCTGTCTTTTGGATTGAGACAATATCAATTCGATTTTTCCCCCTTTTTGTTCGATAAATTTCCTAACGGCATCCATTCCCACACCTCTGCCGGAAATGAGAGATCCCTCTCTTGCCGTGGAAATTCCCGAAACAAAAATAAGATTGGCGATGTCCCCCGGGTTCATATTTTCATTTTCAGAAATGATATTCAGTTCAACTGCTTTTTTCCGTATGGCCGGAATATTGAGTCCGCGTCCATCATCCCTCTGACTGCACTCGATGAAATCGTTTACAATATCAATTTTAATATTGATCAGCCCCGAGAACGGCTTGCCTGCCAGCTTTCGTTCTTCTATTGATTCTATTCCATGGTAAATGGAATTTCTGATTGTGTGCATAAATATGTTTTTCAGCAAATTCTGCTCATCCTGGGTAATCCTGTGAGATTTTCCCTCCACATTGACAATAGGGACAGCTTTATTCAATTCCTGAGCAAGCGACGGTACGGCTTTAAGTATCCCGCCAAGAGTTTCCTCTATCGTATATGCGCCTGCCGACTCGAAGATGTCCATCACTGTCTCAAGGGCACTCTGCAGATGTATCTGGTCTTGTTCTTTGTAATCAATATTTCTCATTATGTTCATTGCCTTGGAGAACAGTCTCCTGTCCAGAACAACGCCATCATGCTGTCCCTTTAAACTGCCTAGCTTGGCTTCATTTACGGAGCTATATTTCTCTATCAGCTCCTCGACAAGTTTCAGCTCATCTATCAGCCTTTCAGCGTTCCACCCCTCCTGGCCGAGAAATCTCAACTCATCATAGGTCTGTTCAGCCCTGTGAACCGCCGTCGTGATGCTCTTAAGTCCATATATGCGAGCATTTCCCTTTATCGTATGCATATTCCTGAACAGGGTCTCGATAATAATTGGATCTTTTTCCCTGTTTTTCAGGATTAATTGCCTGTTTTCCTCAAGAAAGCCTTGAGATGAGGCTATGAACAGATCAAAATCATCTCTGGAGATCGAAAGTATCTCGCCCAGGATTTCAAGCTCCCTTCCGCGGCTTTCTGATTCCTTGCGCAGTTTTCTGATCTCCGTGACATCGCGCACGGTAACCAGCAGCTTATCGACGACATCGCCTTTTTTAATTATCGGATTCCAGTCAATTTCCAGCAATTTGCCATATCCATCAAATCTTTTTTCATAACTTCTGGGCAAAGTTTCATTGTTTAGCATCCATGAAAACCGGTTCTCTCCAACTATTGCAGCAACACATGCAAATATTTGCGATTTCAAGTCTTCGGATATGCTGGAATCTGAAAACAGGACGTCAACGAACGGCTTTCCGGCAATATCCTTTGTATCCAAAATGGTTTCAAGAAAGACAGAGTATTCATGATGTATTTCGAGATTCTCTGTTATCGTGAAAATGCCCTGCTTTATGTTTTGCAGCATCGCATTGATGTCGTTTGTCTTGACATACAGCTGACCTGTCCGCTCTTCAACAAGCTTCTCGAGATTGTGGCTGTGTTCTTCTATTGTCTCAAAGGCCATATTTAGATCTGCCTGCATTTTGTTGACCGACGTTGCCAAAAGTCCAAGCTCATCATCAGCTGATATCTTTATCATATGCTTTCTGTCTCCCTCGGAGATCAATTTTACGACCTTGATAATGTCAAGCAGCGGAAATATGAGGGCTCTCTTCAAAAATTCGCCTGTGACAAAAATTGATGCCACGGAAAATATCGTTATTGTTGCCAAAAGCACAATAACGGAGTACATGAGCTGTCTTGTTAAAAGTGATTCAAGTACAGACATTACAAGATAACCTGACTTTTTCCCCCTGAGTTTGAAATCATCCACGTAATTGATATAATGACTGCCGCCAATCTTCATTGAATACAATTCCTTCTGAACGATGAGATTTTTTGCCTCCTCAGAAGGGACTGCATGCCTGCCGACCAGATGCTCGCCGGCAAGAGAATACAAATCGATGCTTACGCCTGTCTCCCTTTCAAGCCTGTCCACAAATGCGGGAGGAATTCTCAAAAATGCCCTGACAACCCCGAATTTGTATCCAAGTTGTGAAAATCCTTCCTGCTCACCGCTGGTCTTCCTTTCAGTCACAAAGGCTTCTGAATCATTGACGGTCCTGCCCGCCTCGGGTTTTTTCTCATATCCTTCCGCATCGACCTGCTCTTTTCCTCCAAAGAATTTGTTTACAATGGGAAAATTGATATCGACAAAGACCTCGCCATTCAAAAAAAATAGGGAAAGCATTGCTTCCTTTCCCCTGATTTCAAGTGGAAATTTGAATTTGTATTCCGAAAGTCCATCTTCCTTCATTGAAAAGAAGCCGTAACTGTCCCTGTACAGCTCGATAAGACCCGCCCCTTCCGTGCCAGGCTTGGTTGAAAAACTGAAAACATGACTGTCTTTTGGCAAGGCAGCACCAAAAAGACGATATTTGCCTTCGCTGCCACGTGACGTAAAATGGACGGAAATCTGCTCAATTGAATTTTGGTTCGCAAAATCATTTAAAAAGTAGAACATTTTGTAGAAGTTGTTTCTTCTCGGCTCAACAGTGTTTAGAGATGACAAAAGGTCGCGCGTCAATTCCACATCATCGCTAAGATTGGAAAATCCGGCGATGACATCCTGAAGAAACTGGTCAAAATTGAGCTGTACAAGTCTGGAGCTGAGAGAAAGCCGCTCTCTTGTACTTGACTCAAAGCTGCGTTTGGTCATAAAACTATTTGTGATTATTGAGAGAATCATTGATGCAAGGATGGATATCGAGACAAGGATGAGAACCTTTCTTTTCAGGTTCATTTTATTGAACGCTTTTTTGAGACTATTTACTCTTTTGTAATCAGTCATTTTTTTAATTTCAACTCACGCTGTTTTTCCTAATAAAAAAGCTGGGTCTTCAATTAGAAATATCGGTTTTTCCAAGGCAGATTTTAATGCAGGGAAACCTCTGCAATAGGGGGATTTTTATAATTGGATTGAATTAAACGAAAAATATCGAAAAGTTTGATTTTAACCAAAATAGCTCCAGGCGGGCGAATCACAGGGCCGCCTCTTTTACTGCAGAGGCCAGCTTTTTTGCAGCATATTCAGACTTCATATCGGCTGTGTTCAGGTGCTTTGAAACAACGTTCATAATCGCGTTCTGCAAATCTGAGTTAACTACCATCCCATGAACCAGGCTTGGAAGCTGTCTGCCTGTTTTTGCAGTTGCCGCAAAATCAGCATTTGACTTTTTCGCGCATTCGTCAAATCCGTTCATAGGAACATCCAACCTTGCGGGGATTGACCCTTTTTTCAAGTTGAAATCGACTTGAAACTTCTCGTCCAAAACCAGCCTTGCAAGCTTTTTCTGGGCATTAAAAGAACTTTTTTTGGTTTTGAACATCCCTAGAGTATCGCTTATGTAAAGAAAACTGTCGCTTGAACCCGGGGAAGGGACACAGGAAAAATCTATCCCCGGCTTCTTTCCTTTCACAAGGAACTCACCTTTTGCCCAGTCCCCCATGAACTGCATTCCAGCCTTTCCGTCAATAAGAAGAGCCGTAGCCTTTTCCCAGGCAAGCCCCTTGCGATCCTTTGGAAGATACGCGCCTATTTTTCTCATCGCATCGAAAACCTTTATCATTTGCGCACTGCCAAGGGTCTTTATATCCAGATCCACAAAAGCCTTTTTATGCAATTCTGCCCCGCCGACGGCAAAAATTATTTCCTCAAACATGGTGGCATCCTGCCACTCCTCTCCACCGTGTGCTATAGCTATAAAACCTGCCTTCCTAATTTTTTCGGCAGCCTCAAACAGTTCATCCAGCGTAGTCGGGATTTTGGCGCCGGATTTTTCGAACACCCTGTTGTTGATCCATAACCAGTTATGTCGGTGAATATTAACCGGCACGGCCACATATTTGCCCCTATACTTTAAACTTTCAAGAATAACCTTCGGCATCATCTTGTCCCATCCCATCTCGACAGCCAAAGGCGTCATATCCTCAAAAGCACCCATATCGCCCCATTCCTTCAACTCTCCTGCCTTTATCTGAACAGCTGAAGGAGGCGTCCCGGTACCTATCCTTGCTTTCAGCGCCTTTTTCAGCTTGACCCCTCCGCCGCCGCTGATCACGGAATCTTTCCATATATCTCCGGCTTTACTAAAATTATTTTTTAAAACATCTATAGCCTGGGACTCCGATCCTGATGTCCACCAATGGAGAACCTCTATCTCATCTGCCAAAATCCCGGTTGAAAAGAAAACAAGGCCTATTCCCGTAATGACCGGAGCAAAATAACGAAATGTCATTCTGGAACACATATCAGACAAGCTCCTTTTTGATATCTGGATTAAAATATATTCCAAACCGACATTATGATACCACAATTTTTCAGGCTTCCACAATATCCATACCGACTATTTCGCTTGTATCGACAGCCTCGAGAAAAAGATTTGGCATGGGGCACTCGAGAGATATGGATATCAGTCTTATCAGCTCAGCTTCGTCCAGCGTAATTTTTCTGTCATACGCAGCTGTTTTTATGCAGGCGACAAGAAATTTCTTTTTATCGGAAAACCCTAGCATGTTCAATTTATCGAGGGCAATATTCATGTTTTCATAACT
>JADFZC010000013.1 GCA_015232735.1 Oligoflexales bacterium
TTGCGTTTTTGGGTTGTTGAGTAACAGATGCTCCTATGGGGTTATTTATATTAAGATAGTTTAGATAAAACAGAAAGTTAAGCCAGCATCTGCTCTTTATTTTTCAGTGATTCAATGACTTGCTCTAAAATCATACCTTCAAGTTTATTCAACGATATGAAGGTGCCTCCCATGCGATATCTTGTATCATCAAACCAACGGCATTCTACTCTGCAAATAATTCTTTTGGGAGCATAAATTCCAAGAGGGGGAAGATGAATGATCAACCAATACTGGTCACCAGGACGGCAGACTGTTTCTCCTGTAAATTCAATTTTAAATCCACCAAGGCTCATGTCTAGGAGAACAGCACTATGGCAGAAAAAAGGAATGTATTTAAATCTTCTGATTTCCACAAGCGAGTGAGAGAAATACCTCTCTTTTTCCCTTGTCTGTTCTTGTTTTTTTTCCTGTTGGGTTTCGACCGATGACACGTTAAGGCCTCCCAAATTGAATATAATAGATACATTGCTTTTGTTGATTAAGCCTTTAACAAAACAATTCGAGGAAATGCTGAAAAGAATGATAGTGACCAATCAACGTCTTAATTCGTTTGTTTATTGTCTACATTAATTATAAGCTAATGAGATCTTGTCAGTCCATAAGAAGAGATCTTTTTTATCGAGGTGGATAGCGATTTCTATGTATCAAAACCCATTACCTAAGCGAGTAAGGACACTGATTTTAGGGGGGGGTATTCATGGTTCAGGTGTATTGCACGATCTGGTTAGCAGAGGTTGGTGTGATGTGGTGTTGTTGGAAAAGGGGGTAATAGGTTCAGGATCTAGCTCCAAATCAACAAAATTGATTCATGGGGGATTTAAGAATTTAAAAAATATCAGAGATATAACCTTCATTTCAGAATCTTTGAGAGAACGAAATAATTTATTGAGGCTAGCAAGAGACATTGTCCATCCTATTGAGTTATATATTCCTATGCTCAAGGAAGGCAGTGTTCCCCCGTATATGATCAAAGCCGGATTGGTGCTATACGATCTATTGGCCGGCAGAGGAAAAATAAAGCCACACCGGAAGGTTTCAAGGGAACAGCTTGAAAAGGAGATTCCAATTTTGTCTACAGAGCTGTTTTCAGGGGGATATTTTTTCTGGGATGCTCAAACGGATGATCTGGCTTTAGTGAGGCGTGTGGCTGAATCTGCAGTCAGGCTCGGGGGCAAAATTTTTGAAAGATGTTTGGCCAAATCTGTCAAGGCAATTGATGACGGATGGTTGGTTGATGTTGAGAGGGAAGATGGGACTATTCATACAATAAGTGCCCTCTATGTTGTAAACGCATTGGGTTCTTGGTCAAATTTTTTTTTAGAGAACAACAAGTTAAAACCGATTTACAGAGGCATCAACAGCGAAGGCACACATGTTCTGCTCAACAACATAGACCTAAATAAGGGGCTTTTGCTGCAAGACCTCAAAGATAAAAGGTTTTTTTATGTTGTCCCCTGGTTTGACTATACGATTGTAGGCACTACTGAAAAAATATTCAGAGAAGATCCAGAGAAAATGGCAATAAGAAGTGAGTCTGTTAACGAACTGTTATCAAGGTTTAATCAGTTTTTCAAGGTTAAGGTTGATGACAGAAACGTTGTCGCGGCATTTTCCGGTCTTCGATGGTTAAAGTTGGATGACACCAGAGATATTGCGAGCACTTCCCGTTCATATGCGGTAAGTGAACATCAAAGCTCCAGAGGGCTTCTGCTTACTTTGTACGGAGGAAAATTGACGACATATAGAAGTCTGGCAGAAAAAATAGGTGACAGGATAACATCGCATTTTGGGGAATGGAAACCCTCCGGAACGTTGAAGGAAGAATCCTGGGTAGGCGATATTACTCGTTTTGAATCAGAAAAACGACTTCTTGACAGGTTTGTAAGAGGAGGTCCGGCATTTGTCAGAATTGAAGTTTAAATTTTCTTTGTAAAAAATCAGGGTGGTACCTGACAATGCCATTCGGTTAAGGAATTTTCGTCATGCTGAGCAAAGCGAAGTATCCATTATCATTGCCGCCAGATTCTTCGGTTTTGCCTCAGGATGACGATTTTGCCCTTAACCGAATGCCATTGGGTACCGGAATCTTATAAAATCAATATAGATTCGTTAGAATTTATTGAAATTGCTGAGAAAAAATAGTACAGAAAACACCTGATTGAAGGTGGGTATGAAAGTTTCTAGAACATGATATGAGGAACAGCATGAAGGTTGCAGAATCGGGAATTAAATTTCCAAGGATGGAAACAGAAATTCTTAAGAACTGGGAGGAAAACAATACTTTTAAGCGATCTGTCGAGATGAGGAGGGGGGCAAGGCAATTTTCTTTTTATGATGGCCCTCCGTTTGCCAATGGACTGCCTCACTATGGACACCTTCTTGCCAACACAATAAAGGATACGGTTCCACGTTACTGGAGTATGAAGGGATATTTTGTTGAAAGGAGATTTGGATGGGATTGTCACGGACTTCCAGTGGAATACGAAATTGAAAAGAGGGAAGGTTTAAAAGGAAGGTCGGACATTATTGATTTGGGTGTGGCCAAGTTTAATGAGCTCTGCAGATCCTCTGTTTTTCACTATGTTTCTGAGTGGAAAAAAATTATTACTCGAATTGGAAGGTGGGTTGACTGGGATAATCAATACAGAACAATGGACAGATCCTTTATGGAGTCGGTCTGGTGGGTTTTCAGTGAACTGTACAACAAGGGATTGGTTTACAGAGGGCACAAAATAGTCCCGTATTCCCCGAGGATTACGGCGGTTTTGTCAAATTTTGAGGCAAATCAGAACTATAAGGATGTTCAGGATCCGGCCATTACGGTAAAGTTCAAGCTGGTTGATGAAGAAGCTTACTTTTTGGCTTGGACCACAACACCATGGACTCTGATATCCAACTTGGCGCTTACAATAGGTCCAAATATAAAATATGCAAAAGTCAGAGAGAAAGAATCCGGAATTTTTTATTATCTGGCAGAGTCAAGAATAAACGCGGTTTTCAAGCCTTTATCAAAAGGTCAAAGAGAATCTGTAGAAATTGTTGAAATAGTTGATTCTGAAAAACTGTTGGGAAGACGCTATGAGCCGTTGTTTCCGTATTTCAAGGATCAAAGGAATGCATTTAGGGTAATTTCGGCTGATTATGTTACTACTGACGAGGGGACTGGAATTGTCCATACAGCGCCTGCTTACGGAGAAGAGGATTTTCTATCCTGTATAAAAGCTGAAATAGATTTGGTTGATCCTCTCGATGAAGAAGCCAGATTTACAGACCTTGTGCCGGAATACCGCGGCATGTTTGTAAAGGATGCGGACAAGGCGATAATCAAGGATTTAAAGGAATCAGGCAAACTTCTAAAGCATGAAACGGTAGTTCACTCCTATCCATATTGCGACAGGACCGATTCCCCTCTTATCTATCGTGCAATCCCAGCCTGGTATGTTGCGGTCGAGCAATTCAGGGATCTTTTGGTTGAAAACAATGAGAAGATCAATTGGGTACCAGATAACCTCAAAGACGGAAGAATGGGCAACTGGCTTAGAAACGCCAGAGATTGGGCAATAAGCCGCAACAGGTTTTGGGGTACTCCCATTCCTATCTGGATTTGTAGCAAAAATGAAAACCATAGAGTATGCATTGGATCAGTAGGTGAACTGGAAAAAAGAACAAACAGGAAGGTAGATGATATTCACAAACATTTTATTGATGATTTGTCTTTTGAATGTCAAGAATGCAAAGGAACGATGAAAAGGATTAGCGAGGTTTTTGACTGCTGGTTTGAATCTGGAGCAATGCCCTATTCACAACTGCACTATCCCTTTGAAAACCAAGAGGAGTTTCATAAGAGTTTCCCGGCAAATTTTATTGCTGAGGGGTTGGATCAGACAAGAGGATGGTTTTATACGCTGTGCGTTCTCAGTGGGGCGCTATTCAAGAAACCAGCCTTTCAAAATGTTGTGGTGAACGGTTTGATACTGGCAAGTGATGGCAGAAAGATGTCAAAAAGATGGCGTAATTATACACCCCCTGAAGAACTGATCGAAACTTATGGTGCGGACAGTGTGAGATTATATATGCTTAATTCTTCTGTTCTAAAGGGTGGAGATTTGCGTTTTTCCAATGAAGGTGTGAAGGAAACGACAAGGGCTGTTTTGCTACCTTTGTGGAATTCATATTCCTTTTTGTCCACATATGCTGCTGCGGATGAGTGGAAACCTGAGTTGTCTTTGGTGAATGGTAGTGCTCCGTCTGTTGAATGTGAAATGGATCAGTGGATCATTTCAAGATTTCAGACTTTGATTTCTAAAGTTCATGCTCAGATGGAGTCTTATAAATTGTTTTATGTTGTCCCGGAAGTCCTCGGATTTATAGAAGATTTGACAAATTGGTATATCAGACTGAATCGCAGACGTTTCTGGAGTGGATCAAAAACATTATCAAAGGATACTGAGGATGCATATCGGACCTTGTTTTATATCCTCGTTGGTTTTGCAAAGGTCTTTGCACCTTTTGCTCCTTTTATTTCTGAAAGGATATACAAAGATCTTACAGAGGGAATAGATGGAGTGATGGAATCAGTACACCTATGTGACATGCCTAATGCTGATGGGAGCTTGATTAATGAGTCTTTAGAGAAAAAAATGTCTATGATTCGATCAGTTACGGAGCTTGGTCGGAGTCTCAGGTCCAAACATCAAATTAAGACAAGACAGGCACTTTCGAACATGCTTGTCATTACCAGGAATCCCGAGGATAGAAAATATATTGAAGGGGCTCGAAATATTATTCAATCCGAGTTGAACGTGAAGGAAATAGAATTTTCCACAGAGGAATCAAAGTATGTCAGCTTATCGATTAAGCCAAATCTAAGGACTTTGGGGAAGCGTCTTGGAAAAGACTTGAAAAGTTTTAAGGATCACCTTGAAGAACTAAGCAAGTCTCAAGAAGAGACTTTTGGGGTTTTGGCCAAATTGGAGAAAAATGGATCTGTCAAGTTGATGGATTATGATTTTACTGAAGAAGATTTTCTTATTGAAAGAGGTCCTAGGGATGAAAGGTTAATTGCGACTGAAAAGGGAATAACCATTTTGCTTGATACAACGCTAACTGAAGAACTGATCAATGAGGGAGTGGCCCGAGAGTTAATAAATCGAATACAGAAACTCAGAAAAGATAGTGATTTATTAGTAAGCGATAGAATTATCCTTGAGATTCATCCGGATGAAAAGATAACCCAAGTGGTCTCCGATCATAGGGAATATATTTCTGAGGAGGTTTTGGCTACGGATATTATCATTGTCAAATCAAAGGAACATTTTAGAGTATCTACCAAGATAGATCATTGCGACGTAAATGGGTTTAATGTCTCGATAGGTTTGTCTGTAGCAAAGAATTAGAGTTTTTAGGTGAATCGATTTCTTGGAACTCTTATTGGCTCTATCAGTACGGCTTTGTGGATCTGTTTATCTGGTTGTTATACAGTTAGAATAGCCTATGAGCATAATAATCTTTATAACGCTAGAAAAAAAATTGATGATGTTATTTCTGATCCGGAAGTATCCAGAGAGAAAAAGGAAAAATTACATATTGTAAAAAAGGTCGTGGCTTTTGCTGCTGATGAAGGATTTGAAACAGAAAGAGCCTACAATTATTTTATCGATACAAAATCTATGGAAATTTCATATTTATTGCAGGCATCAAAGCCAGACAGGTTTGAATTTGTCACATTTTGGTTTCCTTTTGTCGGAAGAGTCCCATACTTGGGTTTTTTTGATAAATCTGAATTGAAATCGGAGGCTTTGAAATTAAAGGATAAGGGATATGATGTTTCAACTTCTGTAGTGTATGGTTTTTCAAGTCTGGGATGGTTTGAGGATCCGATATATTCGCCAATGCTTAAAAACAGCGCAGAAGATCTTACGCATATATTATTTCATGAACTAGTTCATAGATCCATTTGGGTTAAGGGAGAAGTGGAGTTCAATGAGAATCTGGCTGAATTTCTGGCAAATAAGCTGACTGAAAAGTTTTTATCGAAAGAAGGTAAATCAGACCAGTTAAAAAAATATCTTTTGGAAATTAAGGATGACACGCTTTTTAAGGAATGGCTGTTGTCTTTGAAAGAAGAATTAAAAAATTTTTATGATATTTCAACTCAAAAAAATCAAAAAATTGAGGATATTCTTGAAGAAAAAAAGAGAATTATCAAAAAATATAAAAAGGAAAGAATGCCCTCTTTTTTTTCTCAGGAATTTAAAAAAATGATAGAGCAGAAAGAATGGAATAATGCCACTATCCTTGGAGCAAGTCTCTATTTCCCAGATAGCAATCGATTTGAAAAAGCATTCAGCTGTTTTAAGGGCGAGACATTTGCGAAATTTATTTGGATACTAAGGCAGAAGCTGATCGAATCAGGCGATCCTTTCATAGCCTTGGATAATATGTGTAATGTCGCCTACAATAGGTCAGAGTAATGGATATTAGATTTGTCATGACGTTGTTGAACACTGTGAAGGTTTGATCCTGTCAAGGATTGATGCCCTGAATCTTTTATATTTTGGTGTTCACTCAAGCGTTATGGAAATAACCATCATAGTCTTAAGGAATAAATAAAAACAAGTACTGATAATTCCGAAGAAAGAAACCAAGAGTGATAGGGTAATAGTAATAATAAACGTTGTAAGGACATAACTTGGGCCAAATGAAAATCCGGGAAAGGAAGTAATAAAGAAATCCCTGGTCATATTGAATGTTGAATCGATATTTTGCAGATATCCACCTGCTAATAATATCATTGATATCATCAAATAAAATGCCATTCCAAGAGTCAGGACATGAAAAAAGAAAAACCATCTGTGAATTGGGAATTTTTTTGTATATCTCATAAAAAGTGCATCAAGAATTATGGAGATAACACCTGATTTTTCCACTATTAAAATAACAGGAGCCAAAAGCAATAGAATAGAGATGATCAGCATGGGGATAAAAAATATTTGAGTAACAAACAGGATTGCTGCGCAAATAATCAATACTGCCAGCCATTTTGGCAAAGACCTTATTCCGGACAAAAAACATTTGGTAGCTGATGGTATAGGGGAAATGCCAAGAACGACGCAGTTGACGAGATGAATTATGCCCAGATAAGCGGCGGACTGAATAATCAATACAAAAATATAAAATAGGATATATTCAATTGTAAAACTCGATAATATCTTAAGAATGTCAAGGAAATTTACACTTTCAGCCATTGTATTGAAAAAGGCAATTTTTTTTAGATTCAATACTGAGTGATGACTTTTAAGACCAAAATATGATTCAAGAAATAAATGTGGAATTGCGATTCCAAAAAAGGTGAGATAAATCGTCTGGCGAAAGGATTTTTTCCAGGATTTTTTTATTATTCCCAAAAGTCCTGTTCCCAGTGATGGAAGAGAAGGCTTATCTGGATTGAGCTGATTTTTTAACGGATATTCTGACTCCATGAAGAACCGGTACCTCTAGGAAGATAAAAATATATTTCAGTAGAATACCAACGAAGGAGTTATGGATCAATCATTAGTAATTAACGAAATTTTCCCAAGTATTCAAGGTGAAGCCGCACATGCTGGGGTACCTTGCTGCTTTGTAAGGCTGGCATATTGCCCTCTAAGGTGCCGGTTTTGCGATACCGATTATGCCTATAATGATGGAAAATCCAGATTATTCAAAGATATATTGCATGAAATTGAATTGATTGGCTTACAAGTTATACAGATTAAAGGTGGAGAACCTCTTTACCAGAAAAATGTTATTCTATTTATTAATCTCTTGATTGATAAGGGTTACAGTGTATTACTTGAAACCAGCGGAGTTCTTTCATTAAAGGAGGTTCCCAGTAAGGTCCATATTATTATGCACTTAAAGTGTCCAGGAAGCGACATGGAGTAGAGAAATGATTGGAAAAACCTTGAATTGTTAAAAGAGACCGATGAGGTAAAATTTGTCATTTCAGATAGATGTGACTTTGACTGGGTGCTTTGTAATACAAGGAAATTTGACTTGGACAAGCGTTTTAATATTCTTTTCTCTCCAGTTTTCGGTGAAGTCGAACCCAGACAGATCGTCGAATGGATTTTGGCTGAAAGTTTAACTTGCCGTTTAAGTATTCAATTGCATAAATATATTTGGGATAGAAAGATGCGGGGAGTATTGATGTGATTCATGTAAATCATGTAAGTCAAGAGTTACAACGCAGACTGGTCGAAGTGGAATGTAAAGATTCGACTTTTTCATATGCACCACTGGTTTTGCACAAAGCTCAGGGTTCAAAAATTTGGGATGTGGATGGAAATGAATTTATTGATTTGTGTGCTGGCTTTGGAGTCATGGCAATGGGACATTCAAATGCGGCAGTTGATGCTACCTTGAGGCATTTTTTATCTTCGGATGGAGAAAAAAAACCAATCCTTCACGGGATGGGAGATGTTTACCCTTCAGTGTATAAAATTGAGCTCTTGGAGAAGATCAAATCTCTATTACCTCTTCATTTCAATAAAGGCGGGCTTGCTCTTTCGGGGGCTCAAGCTGTTGAATATGCATTGAAAACCGCAATTATTACTTCAAAAAAGAGTGGATTCATCTCGTTTCAAGGAAGCTATCATGGTGTTGATATTGGTGTTTTACCAATTACTTCGAGAAGGGATTTTAGAAACCCTTTTGAAAGGTGGTTCTATGGTTCTTGCAGATGCGGTCAAAAAGCATCAATTCTTAGTAATTATATTGAGTTACCATTTGGGTGCGAAAAATCAGCTTTAGAATCAGCAATAGACCGTCTTGATGCGCAGGGTTCAGGTTGTGCGGCAGTTATAATTGAACCTATACAAGGTAGAGCTGGGATCAGGATTCCTGCAGAAGGCTGGCTTCAAATGTTGCGGGAAGTTACCTCCTCAAGAGAGGTATTTCTTATATTCGACGAAGTTTTTGTAGGCTTTGGAAGAGCTGGGAAACTGACCTTTACGCAGGATGTCAAAAGTGACCTGGTTTGTCTTGGCAAATCCCTGGGAGGGGGATTTCCTATCTCGGCGGTTTTTGGGACTGAGAAGGCTATGGAGGGCTGGCCTGAGAACAAGGGGGAAGCGATTCATACGGGAACTTTTTTTGGTCATCCCTTTTCATGTTATATGGCACTAAAGAATATTGAAGCCATTGAAAAAGATAAACTGATCAATAGATCTTGTGAATTTGGAAAAAGGGCGATTTCCTATTTGAATGATAAAATTGGTTTTCATCCGGCAGTGAAGGCTATAAGAGGTCTTGGGTTGATGATAGGAATTGAATTTCACAGGGATGGGCGGGGAGCCTTGCTTGCAGAAAAATTGAGAACAAAAGGGGTTATTGTTTTACCAAGCGGGGAGAGAGGAGAGTGCCTTTCGATTACACCCGCGTTGACGATAGAAGAAATGTTGCTGTTTCAATCTTTTGATATTATTGCTGATTCCGTTGATGAAATTTTTAGTGACTAATTTTTGTATTTTCCAAAGGATTGCCGGTATAAGGGTCGATAGGATTCAAAGTCGTGGTGTTCTTTTTATGGGAAGCTTCTGCGACAAGTTCCTCAATGTTGCATGCTTTTCCTTCACATCCATAGACAGTCTGTATTCGCTGGATATCACCCTGAGATAGTTCTCTGGTTGTTAGACCTTCTCCAATAAATAACGATGGGTTCATAACAGAATCTGGATCCACCTTGGAATTAACATGGGCTAGTCCAAGAAAATGTCCTAATTCATGAAGAGCCAACGACTGCATATCTACAACGTCTTTATCATCTGTTTGTTTTAATACCAAACTGTCGCCGATTAAATAGTTTTGAGTATTGAATCTAATATCTGATTGACTGATTGCCTCCTTGTTAATTGCATCATTTAGCCAGATAGTAGTTGCAAGTACATAATCAGGCTTCTTTGTTTTCTTCCAATTCCTGTCAAGGTAGTGCCCATTAACACTATCGTTAAGAGATGTGAAAAGATCAGGAAAAGAATCACCTGTCGATTTGTCGAGACCATCAAAAACAAAAAGTGTTTTCCCTGTCGCCCATTCCCAAGTTTTCATAGCTGCGTACAAGTGAGATCTTTGCTCTGGCGACATCTCAGGTCCGATCCTGAATTTAATTGGAATTTTCTTCCATCCTGTTATTGCATGAATTCCATATACTGTTGAAGTAACATCATTTACTTTAGGATTTGACTTTTCGGCTCGTGCATTATCAAAATCAGATTCCATAGAAATTTTATACAATTGACTTCCACAAGCTATGAACATCATAAAAGTAAATAACGTACATAGCACAAAAGAAATATATTTGATTAGGATATTGCCACTTTTCATCATTAAAAGTTCCTTCTCACAAAAATCAGAGAACAACTATCTTATAATATTCTTATCGACTAAATTTTTATGAGCATTAATGTAGAAAAAATACAATCCAATTATTTCATAAAACCAAGAGGTTACGACAAGAACTAATATTTCAATTTTTTGGGATAATTTTTTATTTTAACAAAAACGTCAAAAAATCCTTATTTTCCGAAATGAAGAAAATATAAAATAACCACATTTTGTACCTATAACCCTGGCCAATTATTGATTTACTAATAAGATTGCCAGGATGACCTTTGGGTTTAATGTGCTTTCATCTGGTTATGCTTTTTTTCAAGTTCTTCATTAAGTGCTTTCTGATCTATATAAATCAATTTTTGTCCTTCATATATCATATTTGGATTTTTTATTATCTTTGTATTCAATTTCCAGATTGTCTTCCAGTAAGAGGAATTGCCAAACAATTTTTTTGCCAGGTTTCCCAGAGTATCTCCTTGCTTTACTACAATGGTTTTTCTGGCGGTATTTTCATAAACACTGTTAAAGTGAGTTGTGTTTTTATCCGACTTGTATTTTAAGGCATCACCGGGAAATAAAAGATATGGATCTTGAATATTATTAATTGTGGCAAGTTCTTTCCACTTTCTGGGTGAGTTGTAAATCTTTTGTGCTATGCTTGCAAGAGTATCCCCCGGTTCGATGACATATATACTACCGACGGCATCTTGTTTAGTATCGGTGGTACTTTCTGATGTTTCTGGTGTTGAAGCAACCTCTTTTCTCTTTAGAGAAGATTTTATTTTCTTTTTGGGCAGTTTTTGTGTTTTTTCGACCTGGACTTTAATTTCTTCTTTGTTTTCCTTAAGTTCTTCATTTAAAGGGGAAGATGTAGAACCGCTTTGATCCCCGGTTAATTGTGTCTCTTCCTGAATGGGATTTTTGTTAAATTCAGAAGATTCAGTTATATTTTCTGTTTGATCTTTGTTGTCCTCTCCAAGGCTGTTTTCGGCTACGGGGAGACCTATTGCTTTGGCGGGATCAGAAGGATTGCTGGCAGAGTTTTGATTTATTGATGAGAGTTCATAATTTTCCGAGGGATCAATCTTTTCTTCTTTGCTGATAACTTCAGCCGGTTTTTGATTTTCTTCGGTATTTTGTACTAAAGAAGCGTCTTCTGTTGAGTCATTATTGACATCTGATTTATTCTGTTCCTGATTTATCGGATTTTCCACAGCCATTGTTGCCGTTTCAGGAGGAGAGCTTTCAGTTTTTTGGTTTGGAGCATTTGTTGTCGATTTATTATCAGCCTTTTCAGTATCTGAGATTTCAGCAGAGTTGGGTTTGGTGTCGGTAGTGGAATTTACCTGGGCGGCAGTGCTTTGTGGAGGTTGATTTGTGGATTCGGCAGATGTCTTTGCTGTCTGATCCATTTCGTTGATATCATCCCATCCTTTTACACCATCATTAGTGTTTTCAGCAGTTGTTATCTGTTCGTTTTGTTTTGTTTCGTTCTGCTGAGGGCTTGCCTGCTGGTTTTGACTAGCAACTTCCCTGTTTTTCTGTTCCTCGGAATTTGAAGTGTTTGGCTCCTGTTTTGTCTGTTCCCATGTGTCTTTTTGGCTTTGAGGGGGAGAGATGACTTGGGTATCAGAGCTATTATCATTGGATTCTTCGGAAATAATGGCTTCCTCTGGTTCATTACCGGGTGAGTTTGAGCTGCATCCAATCCCAAAAAACACATTAGAGACTATGAATGTAGTAAGCACAGTAATTATTGACTTTTTAGTTAATATATCTGACCTTTTCATTAAAAATTCTCCTAAATAATCAAGGAACGCTCCCAGATCTAGGTCAATCATCGGAAATTGGTTGAATGTCTTAAGATTAAAATGTGCGTAATTAAGTTAACCTATTGAACAAATAGGCTATTTTATTTGTCAACGATTGAAATGAGTCTCATTTCTGCTTCTTTTCGTAGTTCATGAACTATTAATCCTCAAAATATTATATAAAAAATGTTATATAAAGAATCTTATGATCCTATTTTGGTAATTCCATGTCCCTGATTTTATATATGGCTGGTTTTTCCTTTGAATTAGATTGTCATAATATTTTATCCTCCATAAAGCAAATGGTTCGGGTGATTGAATTTGAGAATATTGCAAATATAGATTTTTGATATGTAAACTAATATTTTAAATAAAATAAAATTCAAAGAATTTGTGAAAATATATTAAAGGATAACCTATGGAACTGAAGAAATTAGAAGATCTTAACTTGACAGAAAAGAGCAAAGTTTTCGTTCGCCTGGATTTGGATGTGCCACTGATTGATTGCCAAATCAACGATGATTCAAAAATCAAAGCTGCAATTCCCACCATAAATTACATTTTGGGCAAGACAAAAAAGGTAGTGATTGGATCTCACATTGGTGCCAGTTCAAAGGAGGGAAATAAGGATTCTTTGGAAATGGTGGGATACCGTCTTTCTGAGTTGCTGGATATGGATGTGGTTTTTGTTGAAGAATATGACAAGGAACCTATTGAACAGATCTTAAATCAGCTTGACAAAAATCAAATAATACTGCTGGAGAATCTTTTGAACCATAGAGAAGAAGTGAATAACGACTTCGAATTCGCACGTTGCATCAGCCGGGGTATCGACTTCTATGTCTCTGATTCATTCAATGTATTGAATAATACTTGGGCATCGGTAGTTGGAATTCCAGCATCTCTTTCTGTTGAAAATGTTGGTGCCGGATTTCTCCTACAAAAAGAACTGTTTCATTTGGAAAGATTCAGGAGAGGTCCAAAAGCTCCTTATACGGTGGTTATTGGGGGACATTCTTTCAAGGAGAAAGCAGGATTAATATTGAATCTGATAAACCACTGCAATGAGATATTAATTGGCGGGGGGGTTGCCTATTCTTTTTTAGCGTATTTAGGGCATGGCGTCGGAGAATTTGAAATTGAAAGAGTTGAGCATGACTTAATGGATGCCATATATCGAAATGCTCAGCAAAGAAATGTCGAAATAATTTTACCAATGGATCATATGTGCATCAAATTATACAATGGAAACAATTATGAGCTTGAAATTTTTAATAGAGACATTCCAGGGTCACATGTAGGTGTTGATATTGGACCGAAGACCAGAGAGGTTTTTCTAGCTAAGCTTAGGAGGTCAAATTCGATTTTTTTTAATGGTTTATTAGGATTCGATGAAAATGAAAATTATTTAAAGGGGACTTTTGACCTTATGGAGGCAATTTCTAAGAGTAAAGCGGATGTTCTGTTAGTAGGAGAAAATAAGGCGTCTAATTTTCAAAAAGTAAATAGATTTATTGAACCTTGTTCAGGCAGATGCTTTCTCTCAAGTGGCGGGAGTTCATCACTTGAATATTTGGAAGGTAAGTCGCTGCCTGGTCTAAAGCAGCTTGTTAAAGGATGATAAAGTAGTTTTTTAATATTTATTTATGGAGTTTGAATGATGAGAAAAAAATTAATGGCTGGAAACTGGAAAATGAATAAACTAATTTCAGAACTTTCTCTTTTTTTTAATGATTTCGCTAAAGATCTAAAGTTGCAGAAAGGATCAAAGATTGAGAATGTTGATATCGTTTTTGCGGTGCCTTTTTTGCAGCTTGCAGAAGCGAAAAAATTAGCCGAGCCATATGGGTTTGAGATAGCCGCTCAGAATGTTCACTTTGAACCAAGTGGAGCATTTACTGGTGAAATATCTATAGGAATGCTTAAGGAGATAGGAATTATGAAGACTTTGGTTGGGCATAGCGAAAGGAGACAGTTTTTCGGTGAAACTGATGAGAGTGTTGCTAAAAAAGTCAGCGTATGTTTGAAGTCCGGAATTACACCGATAGCATGCGTTGGCGAGACGAAAGAAGAAAGAGTGTCAGGAAAAACGGAAAATGTTTTGACTGCACAGATGATGGCAATTATGAATATGATTGATAATCCGACAGGGCTTGTGATTGCTTATGAGCCAGTGTGGGCCATTGGAACAGGTTTAACAGCCACGGATGATCAGGCGGCTGAAGCGCATCGTTTTATTAGAAAACTTATTAGAGATAAATATGGATCATTGGCGGATGAGCTAAGGATTCTATATGGAGGAAGTGCTAAACCATCAAATATTGCCGGTTTGCTAAGCAAGCAGGATATTGATGGTGGCCTGGTTGGTGGAGCTTCTCTAGCACCGTCTGATTTCGCATCGATGGTTAGGTCGGCAATGTAAGTTTTTTCATGGATTATTTTTTAGTAATAATGAATGAAATATCTGAAATGGAAAAAAAGTGCGTTCACATTGTCGGTGGAGGGCTTGCTGGTGTTGAAGCGGCATGGCAGTGTTTGAAGCGTGGAAGCCTTGTTGTAATGCATGAGATGCGCCCGGGAAAGAAAAGCGAAGCTCATCGGACAGGTGATCTTGCTGAGCTCATTTGCTCAAATTCGTTAAAATCAGAGAATCCTGATTCGGCACACGGTCTTCTGAAGTTTGAGATGAAGATGTTGGATTCTCTTGTAATTGTAGCAGCAGAGCTTAGCAGAGTGCCCGCAGGTAAAGCTCTGGCTGTAGACAGGAAGATGTTTTCAGCTATTATAAAGGAAAAGCTGTTGGCATTTCCAAAATTTTCTTTAGTGGAAGAAGAGGTCCGGAAAATACCTTCAGAGGAGGAAATTGAACGCAGTGGTGATGTGTGGATCTTAGCAACGGGGCCTTTGACTTCAGAAGGACTTGAGGATGAACTTAAGAGACTTTGCGGTGGTGAAAAAAAATTATTTTTTTATGATGCGATAGCTCCAACTATTCAAGGGGAAAGTATCGATACATCAAAAGTTTTTTGGGGGAACAGGTATGAGGGTTCACTGACAGGAGATTATTTAAATATTCCTCTATCAAAAAATGACTATTATAAATTTGTGGATGAAGTAGAAAGTTCAGATAAAATTGAATTGCATGACTTCGAGGAACCAAAGTATTTTGAATCTTGCCTGCCAATTGAAGTAATGATTGAAAGAGGAAGAGAAACACTTCGTTTTGGCCCAATGAAGCCGCAAGGTCTTGTTGATCCAAATACTGGCTTAAAACCATATGCTAACATCCAGCTAAGAAAGGAGAACAGGGATGGGACAATATTCTCCATGGTTGGCTTTCAGACTAAGATGAAATGGACCGAGCAGATGAGGATATTTAAAAAACTTCCTGGTCTGGAAAATGCGGAGTTTGTCAGATTTGGATCTATTCACAGGAACACTTTTTTACATTCTCCATCTGTACTAAATAGAGATTTATCTTTCAGATCATCACCGTCGGTGTTCCTTGCAGGACAGATAACAGGTGTTGAGGGATATGTAGAATCCTCGGCAACAGGCTTATTGGCAGGCCTTTCCGTGGTGTCAAAATTAGAGAAGAAGAGTTATATTCCTCCGCCAGGGACAACCATGATGGGGGCCTTACTAGAGCATATTACAAGTGGGTTTTCACGGAATTTTCAGCCTATGAATGCGAATTTGGGGATTCTTACTCAGGAATTCAGGGGAATGTCGGTAAAAACATCGGAAAAAAGAAGATGGCAGTGTAATAATGCAAGAGATGAAATGTTGAAATATAAGCAAAGTTTTTGGGTCGAATAATTTCTCAGAGAAAAGGGATGTATGGAGGAGCTTTATGGCAAAAATGAGAATAGAGATTTTAATATGTGTTATGGAAAGTTTCATTTGTTCATTGTGTCTTGCTGATTTCGATAAGAACATTGAATTAGTGAAAATGCATGAGCTCCCGATGCCCAGCCAATATTACGGATTGCTGGATTTGAGGCAATACTCGGAAACTTTTTATGATAATCAAAATTATCTTATCAGACAGCCTCCTCATGGAGAGGCAAGGCTTAGATTGGGTGCAATGTACTATGAAGGGATGGTTGATATTTATGGTACCCTTGGAGCTATCAAAGTACCATCATCGCAAAAAGTGATACAGAGACGACCCGAGGTGGAAGTTGATTACTATCCGATTTCTGGAGAGTATGGCCACATAGTGTTTTACAATATTGTTGAACTGCCTTTTAGTGAAGGGGAATTTGATAGATCCAATAACGTTGTAAGTAATCAGGGAACTGTTGCATCGGTTGGAATTTCTCCAGTAATTGCTATTCCAACAGTTATTGAAAGGAATCGCTTTATTTTTAAGATAGGTGGGGATATATGGACGAAGCTATATAGCAGGCGTCAATATGTTGACACTAGTGAAGATGTGAAAGAGGGGAATGAATCTCTTCTTTTAAGAAGAGATGAGTCAGGAGAACCGTACGAAGATTATGCCTCACCGTTGTATTTGGAAGGCTTGGCTGGCTTTTCCTTTATTCCTGCATTTGCAGGAAAATCGGCATTTCATATGCTTGCTTACGCCTTAAATGAATTTAAGCCGAAGTATTATGAAGAATCAGGAGTAGTTAAGGAAAGATATGGAGCGGAAAGAAGTTCCTATTATCAAATCAAGGTTAAGATTGCTATAAATGATAGGATCGATTTGATTAATGATTTTTATCATTATCATAAAGGTTTTTTTGAAGCTCGGGTAAAAGGCGAGGATAAAGCAAGATATACGAATGTATTAAGACTTCAGACTTCTTTGTAGGCAAATATTGCACATCAAGGCCAAGGACGAATTTCTCAAATTTCATTTATCATGGAATTAGTAGCATCGTAATGAGGTATTAAATTTCTTTTTTGTAGGGAGTATTAATATCTGGCTTTTGTATAAATACCTATATAAATACGAATAGATATGGATTGAATACTAAAGAAGGAAGGTATTAAATCCGACTAGAAATATGTTGAATTAAATGATAGTTGTTTGATGAAAAAGATAATGGATTTGGGATATTCATTATAATGATGAGATGCTCAAAAAAAATTTTCATAGCAGGGCATAGAAAGAGATTTCTGAAAATAAAATCTCTTTTGATGGTATTGCTGATGTTCCTGCATAACATTGAAGCAAGTGCAATTCAATGTCAAAATGGGGCTGGTATAAGATTGGATTATCTTTTAAACAAGAAGGAAATTGTTCTTTCAAAATTGATGCCAAAAGCCCAAAGCACAGAGCCTGTCCAAAAGTCAAAAAATGACTCTTCAATAACAGCCAGCGAAATAGAAAGCAATTCTCAAAAGCAGGATAAGTTGTTGACGGGAAAAGAAAAAAAGGACCCAGCTGTTTCTTTGTCTGAGATACTTAAGATGGAACCTATCAGTGTTGGTTTTTTCAGAGAGATGACGGCAAAGAAAAAAGAAAAACAAGTGAATGACAGACCTGAAAAGAAAACAGATAGAGAAAATTCAAAGATAGAAGGTACGTTTAGCAAGCCTGTTATTACTGATATCGAAAGGACTAAAGATTCTTTCAAGAAAATTGCGGTGCCGGAAATTCAGACGAAGGCTTTTGGGGAGCGGAAAGACAAAATAAGAGAAAATAACTATTCAGAGAGGTCTTTCTCGAAAGACGAGATTTCTTTACCAATGTCAGTAGTACCCAATGACCTGATTATTTCCTTAAATGCAGAGTCTATCAATCTCAGTCAAGAACAGGTTAGAATACAGCCGGGTGATATAGTAAATGTTAAAATATCTGAAAAAAGTGAGGATAGTGTTGGCAAGGAACAACTGACAATATTTGTTAGGAATAAAAGCATAATAAGCTGGAATGGGACAGGATCGTATTTGAGGGGTGAATTGAGTGGTAATACCGAGATGTATGTTATTCATAAAGGAAAAATGACAATTATTCCAGTGTATGTCGGGGGGCGTGAGCAAACGGTATCTTCATCGAGTTCAGATAGTATGATGGTTAGACTCGATAACATTCTGGAAAAAGATCTATTTGAATCTGAGAAAACGCAGATTGATAAGGAAAACAGGAAAAGTGACGGCAAAATAAGTGTAATGGCAAGCAGGGCGGAGGCGGAACTGACACTTAAGAGAGAAGCTGAAGAATCAGGATTATTCAAACCTGAAGAAAAATTATGGACTACAAAAACAGTTACGTTGCAATTTATTGATGAAAGATCACTTCCTGAGTTGGGGCAGATTTTTCCTGCGAGTGGAGTGGAAGTCGAAGTAATCGGTACAAGTTTCAAGGCTGTCAGTGATTTTACCGGACTGGTTTCCTTTTCAAGCATACCTGGTGGTGCCAGGTTGCTTGTAAATGCAATAGATCCCTCCGGTATTTATCTGCCTGCAACAAGAGAAATCCAGGTGTCAAAATCCAGGAAAGATGAAGTTATACGCTATAAACTCTTAACACACAGAAATTTTGATTTGTATTCCTCAATCTATGATACGGTTCAAAAAAGCTCTCTGGCCTCATTTTGTGGTAATTTAAGGGATTCAGGTGGCGTTTCTTTGCAGAATATGAATGGACTGAAGGTGGCGATGAGAAATAATATCGCAGAGGGAGCTTATTATTTTAATAAATATGGGCCGGACAGATCTCAGGTGGTTTCAGGCGTTGATGGGCGTTTTTGTTTTTTCAACATAAAGCCTGGGCTGATTGAAGTTTCAATAT